>DATEAO010000073.1:0-3359 GCA_035288345.1 Candidatus Methylomirabilota bacterium
GCCAACATCGGACGGCGGTTTTTGTCCGAGATGATGTAAATTTTGCTCACGCGCGTCGGGCCGCCGACCGGCAAATTCGTATCCACGCTGATCGCCACATTGCCGCCGTCCTCGGCGATGAGCGGCAGCTCCAGCTTGATTTTGCCGTCGCCGGGCTGAAAAGTTCGATTGCCGAAGAGCCGCTTCAGCGTCGCCTCCACGAGTTCGTCCGGCTGGGGAAATCCCGACGAGACCGCCTGGGCCGATGCCCAACCCGCACATAAGAAATCTTTCAGGGCCGCGCCGCCGGTCACCAAAGCCGCAAGTACGCGTAAGAAGGCGCGCCGCCCAAGGCCCAACTCCGTTTCCGCAAGCCCTTTTTTCGTCATGTAAATCCGCCGTCTGGGATGACAGAAATCTAATCGATCCGATGGCGCCGATCAATACGTGCCAACGCGAATAATGAACTCTTGACTTAGGCGTTTCTAAAGTAGTATGCGAACCCCTACAATGCTACTCGTAACGTGGCCGGGCTTTCTTTAGGCGTGGCGACTTTCGTAGAAACCCGATGGCGACACGCTTAAGAGTGAAGAAGTAACGGAACCGCCCAAGAGTTGTTTGTAATCGGCTGGGATGGGGAGCGGCCTCTAGGCAGGTTACGCTTCCTGACACCTCGATGGAATCAATACTAAACTCAAACCGGAAGTTTTCGCTCTACATCTGGATCGCCGCGGCGGCGCTCCTTACCCTGTCCCAGGGGGCCGTGGCGCAACAGGCTCGCCGTCCGTACCGCATCGGTGTCCTCAACGAGGCGCAGGCAGCGAACCATCCGACCGTCGAAGGACTCGGATCGGGGCTAAGAGAACTCGGCCTCGAAGAGGGCCGGGACGTCACCTTCGACATTCGTTTTACCCAGGGTAAGCCCGGAGCCATGCCTGTCGCGGCGGCCGCCCTCGTGAAGGCGAGCGTCGATTTAATCTTTACGATCGGCGAAGCCTCCACTCATGCCGCGAAGAGCGCCACGCAGAAGATTCCAATCGTTTTCACGGAGGTGGGCGACCCCGTGGTTATGGGCATCGTCACCAAGTTTGCTCAACCGGGAGGCAACCTCACCGGCATCTCGAGCCTCACGCTCGAACTGGTGCCGAAACGCCTGGAGGCTCTAAAAACGCTGGCCCCGACCCTCCGCCGAGTCTGGGTCATCTATGACCTTCATGATGACACGGCCATCGTAGCGTTCGTGAGGGCACAGCAAGCGGCACCGCGCTTGAAGCTGGAACTGGTACCGAAGGCCGTGGACAGCACACAGCAGCTTAGGCAAACCCTTCACGAGCTTCGACGGGGCGATGGTCTGCTCGCCCCGGATATCGACACCCTGGAGATTCCCGCCGGAATACTGGACGCGTCACTAGCGTCGCGCATCCCGGCGGTCTTTCCGGCAGATCTCTGGGTGGGTCAAGGCGGTCTCTTATCGTACGGGCCTGACTATCATGCCCAGGGGGTTCAGGCGGCACGGTTGGTCGCCAGGATCCTCCGTGGGGCGCGGCCTCAGGATTTGCCGGTCGAAGGCGCCGACAAGATCGACCTCACCGTAAACCTCAAAACCGTAAAGAGCCTCGGCTTGACGGTCTCTCGCAAAATCCTCATCCGCGCAGACAAGGTGATCCGATGAAGGGCCAAGCGGTGAGTCAGCCTCGGGGCCGCCTCTTCCAAAAGTACGCGGTTCTCTTCGCGACACTGGTCGGCGGAGTGCTGCTTGCAAGCAGCCTGATCGAAAACTATTTCTCCTACCAAGAAAACAAGACGACCTTGGTCCGCATCGCGCGGGAGAAGGCTGTGGCCGCGGCAACGACGATTGAGCAGGTCGTCAAGGAAATTGAACGCCAGCTCCGTTGGAGCGCTCAGTACCTGGCGGACTCACCCGCCGAAGCGTTAGAGCAGTGGGAGCTTGACTATCTCCGACTTCTTCGCAACGTTCCAGCGATCGCCGAGATCAGTCATCTCGACGCGGCCGGCAAGGAACAACTTAAGGTCTCCCGACTGGCCATGGACGTAATCGGGAGCCAAGAGGATTTCTCTCGGGAGCCGAAGTTCATCGAGCCGAAGTCGGGGAAGACGTACTTCAGTCCGGTCTATTTCCGCAACGAGTCCGAGCCGCACATAACCATTGCCACGAAAGGAAACGGAGGGGATACGGGGGTGACGGTGGCTGAGGTGAAATTGAAATTTATCCGGGATGTAGTGTCCCAGATTACCATCGGCAAGGCGGGGCATGCGTACGTGGTGGACTCCCGGGGCCGTCTCATCGCCCATCCAGACATCAGCCTGGTCTTGCAGAAGCGAGACCTCTCCTCGCTTCCCCAAGTCCGGCTCGCCCGTGTGATTCGCCCGACCTCAAGTGGTGAGCAGGACGAGGCCACGATCAGCCAAGGGCTGCGGGGAGACCAGGTGCTCTCCGCCTCCGCTCCCATCGCCAGGCTGCAATGGCTGGTCTTTGTGGAGCAGCCTGTTGGGGAAGCGTTCGCGCCTCTCTATTCCGACATTGTCCGGAGTACTGTGATTGTGATCGTGGGGATCGGCCTGTCGATCCTGGCGAGCCTAGTTCTGGCGCGAAAAATGGTAACACCGATCCGAGCGCTAGAGACGGGAGCGGCGCGTATCGGCGCAGGGGATCTCGGCCACCGCATCGAGATCCGGACCGGAGACGAACTAGAGCTCATGGCAGACGAGTTTAACAGCATGGCTGCCCAGCTCCAGCACTCCTATGTCAATTTGGAACAGAAAGTCGAGGAAAGAACCCGCGAGTTAAGCGAAGCCATCGAGCAGTTAAAAGTATTAGCAGAGGTCAGCAGGGCCGTAAGCTCCACCTTGAATCTGCAGATGGTCCTCACCAGCATCGTCTCCCACGCTGTCCAGTTAAGTAATACCGATGCCGGAGCGATCTACGAATACGACGAACCCACGGAAGAATTTCACCTTCGGGCCAGCCATCAAATGGAACAGGAGTTGGTCGAGGCGCTTCGGGCCAACCCAATACGTCTGGGTGACGGCGCCACCGGACGCGCGGCGTCCACCCGAGCTCCAGTCCAACTTGTTGACCTCCTAGACGAGCGGGAAGCTGGAGCCGCGCGAATCCGCCCGATCACGGCTCGGCTCGGTTATCGCTCCCTCCTTGCCGTCCCGCTCCTTCGCGAGGGTCTCGTCATGGGCGGACTTTCGGTCTATCGCCGTGAAGCGGGAAACTTCGCAACAGAAGTTGTGAATCTGCTCCAGACGTTGGCGACGCAGTCGGTGCTGGCGATCCAAAACGCGCGATTATTCCGCGAGATCGAGGAGAAGGGCCGCCAACTCGAGGTCGCCAGCCGTTACAAGTCGGAATT
>DATEAO010000074.1:0-8665 GCA_035288345.1 Candidatus Methylomirabilota bacterium
GAACTACAGCGCTCCGCTTCACTGTTACCTTCTCTCGTTTCTCGGTTGCGCCACCCCCTTTGATAAACGTTGGTTGCAACAAGGATCGGCATCGCGGAGGCCTGACTTTAGGAACTCGTGCGCCTAGCAGAATCCGGCACCTGGGCGGCGCTTTGGTAGGCCTGGAGAGCGGCGGCGGCATTCCCCGACCGGAGATAACAGTGTCCTCGAAGCATCCAGAACTGTGGCAGGGAGTGGGAGGAAAGCGCTCGGTCTATGGTCTCAAGCGCCTTCTGGATTTCACCGCTTTCATACCAGCAAATTGACAGACCCAGTAAGTCCTCGGCGAGAGGCTGGTCGACCAAGGAAAGAAGCGCTTCGTACATCGCCGCACCTTCTGCCCATGCTCGAAGGGTTTGGCAACTTTCTGCCAGCAAACGGTAGAGCTCGGGTGACCCCTGACTGGCCTCGAGCAACTGCTGGCCCTCGATCAGGAGATCCTCCCAGCGGCCAAGCCCCTTGAGGGCCCGACAGAGATTGAAGCGGGCCGTCGCGGAATCAGGGCTTCGTGACAACGCTTCACGAAACGCCTCCGCCGCTCCCAAAAGATCTCCCAGGTTGCCTTTTGCGCCGCCCAGCGCCACCCAGAGATTGGCATCGTCGCGACCCAGGCGTCGAGCGGACTCCAGATCCTCGACCGCGATAGCGGGACAACCATCTTCCAGAGCGGTCAGACCCCGCAGCCAGTATGCGTCTCGAAGGTCCGGCTTGAGCCGATACGCCTGCTGAAAACTCCAGAGCGCTTCTTGTCGTCGCCCCAGGCGGGCCTGAGCCGAGCCGAGCAGTAACCACGCGAGCCACGGTGTCATCTGCACGTCAGGAGTTTCTCCTTCTTCCACCGGCTTCGTGGCCAGATGAATCGCGTGGGTCAGCGCATGGATCGCCTCTTCGAACTGCCCTTTTCGAAGATACGCATCGCCAAGATGGACGTGGATGCTCGGCAGTGTCGGAAGGAACTCACTGGCACGTGTCAGCTCGCGAACCCCTTCGTCGAGCTTGCCTTGTTGGATCAGTGTGGCACCGAGATTTTGCATCGCGAGCGCCGCAATGCCGTCGGAATACGTCAGATCTTCCAAGACGGACAGCGCCAAGGACTTGCGATACCCGCTCTCAGCTTCGGAGAGGCGGTTTGCATAAGTGTAGGCCTCTGCGAGATGAAACCATCCCAGCGCATGCTCGGGATTCTCGTGCACCTGGCGCTCAAGCAGCCGGATGTTCCGAACCGCTTTGGCCGCCATTTCTTCGGGCGACTTCATATAGCCTTCGTGGCGGATCGTGACATCTGCGTGCGCCACCTTGCCCTTGCCAGCTAACGAAGGCGCCACTTGCTCGTGAACGATGCCTTTGAAATGCGCGCCAATACGGTTTCGGAAGAGGCGAGGAAACCACCCGAGACGGACGATCCCGCCATCGTTCTGAGTTGGACACACAAGCTTCAAGTAGTAGCCGACGGCGTCACGGTCAGTGATGAGTCTTTGGATTTCCCGGCCACCGGCCTCATCGATCCGTTCATCTGCATCGAGGACCAGGATCCAGTCGCCCGTGGCGTGGCGGAGCGACTCGTTCCTCGCTGCCGCGAAGTCCTCGCACCACTGGAAATGGAACATTTTCGCTTTAAAGCGCTCGGCAAGCGCCACGGTCCGGTCAGTGGAGCCGGTGTCCACGACGATGATCTCATCCACGAACGGCTGAGCGCTCGTCAGGCAGTCAGCCAAATACGCCTCCTCGTTCTTTACGATCATGCAGAGGCTCAAGGTCGGATCAGCCATGAGACACCTCGGCAGCGGAGCGACGACATTGGGCCAGCAGCTGCTCCGCCACGGGATCTTCGCTGATCGCAAGGAGGCTTTCCACCATCATCACGGCTTGAGGCCAGGCCTGGAGGGCCATGCACGCATCCGCCAGGAGCCGGTAGAGATCGACGCTCTCCGATCCGGCCTCGAGCAGCGCCTTCCCTTCTTCAAGAAGCTCCGTCCAGCGGCCGAGAACTCGGTACGCCCGACAGAGGTGGAATCGAGCTTCCTCACAGCCCGGATCCTTGGCTAGTGCGCTCTGGAACTCTTGAACGGCCCCATCGAGATCCCCGAGCGCGCCGCGAACACTGCCAAGGTTGATGTCGAGGCGGACCTCGTCGCCTCCAAGGCGCCGCACGGCGTCCAGGGCCTCAAGGGCCACTGCGGGGAGTCCGCACTTGATGGCGGCGAGGCCCAAGAGCCAATGGGCGTCTTTGAATTCCGGGTTCAGGCGAACCGCCTCCTGGAAGCTTTCTAGCGCGATCTTGAAGCGGCCGAGCTTCGCCTGAGCTGACCCCACATAATGCCAGGCCAGCCAGGGCACCACCTGGAATGGAAGATCGGGTCGCTCGCTCTGCGCAGCGACTTCGATGGCTTTCGTAAAATGCTCGATACAACGCTCCAGGTCGTTCTTGTGATGGTAATACGCCTGACCCAAGTGGATGTGGACTGACGCGAGATCCGGCATGAGCGAAAGCGCCTTGAGGAACGCCGAGATTCCCTGATCGACATTGCCCTGCACGACGAGGGCCGATCCCAGGTTCTGATATGCGACGGCCGCGATCTCATCAGAGAACGTCAACTCTTCCAGCACGGAGAGGTGGATGGCCTTGCGGTAGCTCGAGACCGCTTCCTCGAGCCGTCCCACCCCGTTGTACGCTTCGGCCAAGTGAAACCACGCCATGGCATCTTGTGGATCCTCGCGGACCTGGCGCTCCAGGAGCTGGATATTCCTGAGCGCCTTCTGGTGCATCTCGTCAGCGTTCTTGAGATACCCCCGATGGTCCAAGGTGATCTCGGAAACGACAATCTTCCCCTTACCCACCAGCGACGGGACCACCTGCTCATGAATGATCCCCTGATACCGGACACCGATCCGATTCCGGAAGAGCCTGGGGAGCCAACCAAGCCGTACCATTCCACCGTGGTCCTGCTTGGGGCAGACGAGTTTCACGACGTAGGCCACCGCGGCAGGGTCTTGGACCAACTTCTTCATCAACGCGCCGCTTCCTTGCGTGAGCCGCTCATCCGCGTCAAGCACAAGAATCCAGTCGCCCGTGGCGTGCAGCAGCGATTCGTTACGCGCAGCGGCGAAATCGTTACACCACGCGAAGTGAAACAGTTTGGCGCCAAATATCCCCGCGATCTGTACCGTGCGGTCAGTGGAGCCGGTATCCACGACGACGATCTCGTCCACAAACGGCTTGGCACTTTCCAGGCAGTCGGCCAGATAGTCCTCTTCGTTCTTCACGATCATGCAAAGGCTGATCGTCGGATCACTCATTCCACGGCCTCCCGCATCTGAGCGAGAGCGCGGCAGAGCTCTTGCCGTTCTCTGGCCATGGGGTAGTGGCGCTTCGCCGCTTCAGCGAACGCGCGCCCAGCTTCGTCGAACTCTTGAGCGAACACCAGAGCGCTCCCGAGCAGGTAGTAGAGCTGTGGGCAGTCCGCATGATGGATCGCTTGCTGGTAGTAGGGAACGGCCTCGCGGGGACGCCCCAGTTGTATCAGGAGCCCACCGGTGGCCCCCAGCACCAGCTCCATCCGTATCTGCACGCGGAGCCCTCCGTCCGACGACCCGGAGAGCAGTGTCTTCAGCTCTTCGAGAGCCTTTTCCCGCTCCTGGAGGCGCGCGAGCGACATGGCATGGCTATACCGAGCAAGCGCCGAGGACGGGTCAATGGCCAGCGACGCCTCCGCGGCCGTGAGCGCGTCCTGGGGCTGGTCAAGGAGGAGAGAGTTGTCAGCGATCTTCGACCACGCCAGTGCCTGAAGCCCGCGCTCGAAGTCCCGAGCACCGAGGTCGAGCGCTAATCGCAGCGCCCGGCTGCTCTCCTCCCAGCGGCCGATCCCGTGAAGCGTCATGCCGAGATTGAAGTACGCAAACGGATCGTGAGGACGCGCGGCAATCTCCCGTTCCAACAGCCGGAGATTCCTCTCGAGCTTGGCCGGATTTGCCCCGCCATATCCCAGGTGGTCGATGACAATCTCTGAATCGATCACCTTCCGGCCGAGCCGGTGGATCGAGGGGAGAACCTGCTCGTGAACCAGCCCGGTAAACGCAACACCCGCGAGCTTGCGGAAGAGGCGGCAATATCGCGCTGCGAGGACCTTTGCCGTCAGATCATCGGGCATCCGGCTCGCCAGCCAGACATTCACACCCGCGATGTCGTCACGTTCAATCAATCGCTCCAGTTCACCTCGACCTTCAGGCCGGAGGCGCTCGTCAGCGTCCAGCACGAGGATCCACTCGCCTGTGGCATGGCGGAGTGATTCATTGCGCGCCGCGGCGAAATCATCACGCCATCCGAAGTGCGCCACCGTTGCCCGGTACGACTCGGCGAGTTTGACCGTGCGGTCACTCGAACCCGTGTCAACGACGACGATCTCGTCCACGAGATCCCGCACGGAGTCGAGGCAGCCCGGCAGCATGGCCTCTTCGTTTCGGACGATCATGCAGAGTGAGAGCTTCGGGGTGACGCTCATCCCTTATCCGAAATCATGCTGAGACCAGCGACGGCTCGCGGGTGGCCTGGAGCAACCTGCAGCACTCGCTCGTACCCGACTCGAGCCGAATCCTCCGCTCCCATTTGGCGATAACATTCGGCAAGATCAAGCAACGTCTCGAGATCGGCCTCCGTAGACAGCACCTGCTCATATAACGTGATCGCCTCCATGTAGCGACCACGCGCCGCGTAAAGGGACGCGAGATTGGCTTTCGCCGATACGTTGGCGAGGCCGAGGGTGATCGCATTCTTGAACGCAGCTTCGGCAGCCTCGGGATCACCACCCAGCACTTCGGCACAGCCCAATTCGTTCCAGGCCTCCGCATTCACGGCGTCCGACTGCAACACAGCTTTGAATATGTCTCTCGCCTCCTGGGCGCGTTCTTCCTCCAGGCGTTGGCGACCCGCCTCAAGCAACTCCGCCGTTGAGCACCCACGACCGTTGTCCGACTGAGGGCCCCACTTATCCTTGAACACCTTGTGCCCTTGCAGCATGGCGGCCTTGAAGTCAATCCCCTCGCCGATAAAAGTCCGACTCCCGAAGTGGTGGATGAACACATCCGCCGCGATGACCAGGCGGAATCCGGCTTGTTTCGCGCGCAAACAGTAATCGTCGTCCTCGAAGTTTCCGATCCCAAAGCGCTCGTCTAAGAGCCCGATCCGGTCGATCACCTCGCGGCGAATCATCATGCAGAAGCCGACGATCCGGTCGAAGGGAAGACGCTTGCCGCGATGGCGCTCACGAAACACGCGCGTGTAGTCGTCCAGGGCCGTGAGGTCGGCGTACGAGGCGTCGGCCACCTGCTGGGGGCCGCTCACACAGTTCGACATCGGTCCGACGATGCCGATCGAGGGATCCTCCTCCGCGCAGGCAATCAATCCATCGAGCCATTGTGGAGTCACAATCGTGTCGTTGTTCAGCAGCACGACATAATCACCCGCGGCCGCCTGAATTCCACGGTTGTTCCCCGCCGCGAAGCCAAGGTTCGTGCCATTCGCCACCACTTTGGCCCCTGGAATTGAGCGGAAGTAGTCCAGGGTCCCGTCGGTGGATCCGTTATCGACGAGCACCAGCTCGTAGGAGATCTTGGTGTTGCGGATCACGCTCTCCACGCAGGCCCGCGTATACTCCAGTTGGTTCCACGCCAGAACGATGACGGAGGCTTTCGGGCGGGTGACCGGAACGCTCGCCTGAGCGGGTGCGGGATCAAAACAGCGCTCGAGGAGCTGCCGCATCCGATGCGCGTACGTGTGTTTGGCCAGGACCTCCGCTCTCCCGCTGGCCGCCACCCGCTCCCGTTCTTCCTCGTGCGCGAGGTAGTAGTGGATCCTGGCCAGCAGCTCTCCGGGGTTCCGGTAAGTCACGAGGTGAACTTTGTCCTCAAAGAGGTCGGCCTGGCCGTTGTCACGGAGGTCGTTCGTGACCAACAGGCTTCCCGAGGCCAGCGCCTCGAACACCCGCATGTTCACATCGTTCTTGAGGCTCCGGTTGAAGATGATCCGTGACTGGCTGTAGATCCTCGAAATCTCCTCGGACGGCGCGGGGCCGATGAAGGAGTTGGGGAAGTGCTCCCGAATGAGGTCCGCGAGATCGAGTCGGGGGCCCGGATACAGGTTGCCGACAAATGCCACGTCGTTCAGCTTTTCGACGGGGTGCTGGGTGTGGACCTCCGGATCGCAAGCGAGCGGCAGCCACACGACGTGCTGAACTCCGTCTTGTCGAAGGCGCTCGGCGCCATCTTTTTGAGCACAGAAGACCACGTCGAATTTCCGCGCCTTTTCAAGATCCCAGTAGTATTGAAGGTGCGTATCGATCACCCACCACGCGGACGGCCTGAGGTGAGAGGGGAGGAAATATTCGAGACTGTCATCAATGTTGAGGTAGAGATCGAACCCTGTCGGAATCTCTTGCAGTTGAGACGGGACGAAGTGCTCGACACGGCAGAGGCGTTCAAGGGCCTTCTGACAGTGCCCACCCAGCGTGTCCGACCGGGTTGAGCTGTCGTAGATCAGCGCGATCCTCTTTTGCCGAAACGGCGAGCTCCCCTCGGGGGGCCTCGTTGCCACCTGTGCCTGCTCTCCCTTAGGCGCGGTGACGGCGACGGGCTGGGCTGCCACGCTCCGTCTCGCCCGGAAAATATACTGAATGACTCGCGACTCCTGCAGAAAGCGTCCGCGGTCGCCGCCAAGCCGCTCAACCGTGCTTGCGAGCGTTGCAAGGGCCGGCGACGGCTTGGACACCGACGCTTGAATGCCTTCTGCCTGAAGACCCAGCCTTCCGAGCAGCTCTTGAATCTCCTGGAGCGTGAAGAATCGGAGATGGGTCGCATCCAGGATTCCCGCGGGCTGGTATCGCCACCGCCCGTTCACCAGGAGATCGACGAGGATCTCTTCGTTCCGAATGTTAGGAATGCTCATCACAAGGGTGCCATCGGGCTTGAGATACCGAAGCAGGACGGAAAGCACGCGCTCGGGGTCCAGAAGATGCTCGAGCACGTCAGCGCAGACGATGCAGTCGAAGTGCTGAAGAGGAACGGGGATCTCCGCCACACTGTCCAAATCGGCCACGATCACTCGATCGAGCCGCGCTTGGCCGAGTTCAGCCGCCTCCGGATTGCTCTCGATTCCGACCACTTCCACGCCGTCCCGTTGTTTGAGCGCGGCACCCAGCGCTCCGCTTCCGCATCCCACGTCAAGAATTCGGCGCGCGTCTTGGGGGACAAGCGCAGCCACCTCGGGCCGTGCAAACTCGAAGTAGGGGGACGCTGGCTGCGGGACGTGACGCATGCCCCTCGAAATGGGGCCCGAAGGGGTCGTGGACGCGCCGTTGCGAAGCTCGATCAGCTTCTCGCGAAGCGCCGTATCCCCAGAGTTTCGCTCGACCGCCTGTTCGAACGCAAAGAGTGCCTCGTTCCGTTTGCCGATCCGCAGCGCCACCTCCCCTGTTCGCTGCCAAAGCTCGCCTGGCGCGTCCAGCAGCGGATTGTGCCTCAACAGATCCCAGAATTGGGCAAAGGCCTCATCCAATCGCCCGCATTCCTGGAGAGAAATCGCCAAATCGTGCTGCGCCTGAACAAAGAATGGCTCCGTCTCCGTCGCGCCCCGCAAGTCCTCCAACATCTTCTGCTGGTCACCAAGCCTCGCGTGGACCCTCGCCCGCTCATACAGGACGTAGCCCTCGTCCGGAATCACCGCAAGCGCGCGCTCGAGGCACGTCAACGCCTCTTGAAACCGTCCCTGCTCGAGCTTGAGGGATCCCATCATCTGATTGAGCCTGAAGCGATAGAGACGCGCCAACGCCGCGTTCCGACCGGGTCCCGCGGGGTGCCGAAAGTAGGCATGCGACACCTCAATCCTGAACCGGTCATACGTTGAATGATAATAAGGACCCTCGAAGGCTGTCGGTGGGAGCGTGCCAGAATCAGTGGCCTCCAGGGCCGTCAACGCCTCGCGACACCACTGGTCAGCCTCGGGACGCTTGAACGCGATCCCAACGCTCGCGAGATTCACCCTCGGGAGCACGGCCTGTGGATCTCCGGCGCACGCTTGCTTCAAACAGGCGATTGCCCGTTCAGGCTGCTCGGCGAAAGCGAACAGCAGGCCGAAGAGGCCCAAGGCTTCGCCATCCTCTTTGAAATTTGGGATCGCTTGGATCTGCACCTTCGCCGCCTCAAGCCCCCCGAAGCTCACGAAGTACCAGGCATAATCCAACCGCTCCCGCCGGGCATCTTTGCCAAAGCGATCGAGACGCGAGCGGCGCGCGGAGCGGAATTCCGCGGGCAGCTGTGGGACTATTACATCGCACAGGTGGCGCACGACGTCGCTGTAATTGTGCTGAGCCATCACCTTTCGCCGACCGGCTGCCGCGATGCGGCTTCGCGCCTCTTCATGTCGCGCGTAGTACCGAATCGCCGCGAGCGCTTCCTCATCGCTGTCGCAGAAGATGACCTCTTCACGGTCCCGGAAGAAATGCGTGGTGGGATCGTTGACGTCCCTCGGACGGCGCATCACCACCAGGCACCCCGCGCCCATGGCCTCGAAGACCCGCATGTTCACCTGATCGGTGATGCCCCCGTGGTACACGATCTTCGACTGGCAGTGAGTCCG
>DATEAO010000075.1:0-5028 GCA_035288345.1 Candidatus Methylomirabilota bacterium
CGATTCGCTACGGCAGGGGTTCCGTGCTCACCATCGATCTCACCAACCGCTGCAACATGATGTGTGATCCCTGTTTCATGGACGCCAATCAAGTGGGCTACGTCCACGAGCTGACTCTCGAAGAGGTGCATCGACTCCTGGATGATGCGATCACTGTCAAGCCCAAACGCCAGATGTCGGTACAGTTCTCGGGCGGCGAGCCCACCATCTCGCGGCATTTTCTCGACGCCATTGCCTACGCCCGCAAGGTCGGCTACTACAGCATCCAAGCGGCCACCAACGGGATTCGCTTCGCACAGGATCCGGACTTTGCCCGCCGAGCGAGGGACGCGGGGCTCCGGTTCGCCTACCTTCAATTCGACGGTGTAGGCAACGAGGCGAACTCGCACCGCAAGGTGAAGAACCTGTTCGACGTGAAGCTGAGGGCCATCGAGAACCTATACCAAGCGGGCATCGACGTGGTTCTCGTGGTCACGGTGGTGAATACGGTCAACAACGACCAGGTCGGACCGGTGGTTCGTTTTGCGTTGGAGAATAGCGACAAGGTGAGCTTCGTGGCGTTCCAGCCCGTTTCCTTCACCGGACGCGACGAGGATATTTCCGATGAGACGCGCGCCAAGCAACGCTACACCCTGTCTCATCTCGCTGAGGACGTTAAACGGCAGACGGGGGTGACAGAGCCTCTCCGGGATTGGGTTCCGCTTTCTGCAGCGGGAGCCATGTCCGACCTCACGGACATGCTGAAGGGTCCGGGTGCGGACTGGGGAACCATGAAGTGCGGCTGCCATCCCCACTGCGGGATCGCCACCGCACTCATGGTGAGCAAAAAAACCAAGGAATGGGCTCCGCTGACCCAGTTCATTGACGTCGAACGTCTGTTCGCCGACGCGCGGATGATCACCGATACCTCGCGTGGCAGATTTCTGACGTTGCTCCAGACGGCTCTTTCCGTGGTTCGCAACTACGACCCCCGGCTGGCACCGAAGGGATTCCGGCTCATCGATCTGATCAAGAAGTTCGACAAGCAGAGCGGGGGCGCTCTCGGCGGCCGTTTAGGTGCACTCGACAATGACGATCGCAAGGCCGATGAGTGGCTGATTTTATTCATCGCCGGGATGTGGTTTCAGGATTTGTGGACCTATGATTTCCGGCGCACCGAAATGTGCATCATTCCCTATGCGACCCAGATGGGTGAGATCTCCTTCTGCGCTTACAACACCGGCGTAGGATGGCGGCAGATCGTCGAAAAGATTCACCAGACCGCCACGGTATCGGAGTGGTACAAGACCCGCGGCCGTCACGCCGTCTACGCGAACCCTCTCAAAGAGGTGCCCTTACCCCTGTACCCCGGGGCGGTCTCGCTGAAAGTGAATGGACACGGCTCGCCGATTCACGCGTCCAGCCCGACCCCCAGCGGGTACGACACCGCCAATCAGGCGCCGAAGCAGGTGGTGAAGAGCCCTGTCAAGCTCGGCTTGCCAGGGTCTTCGACGTCCGTCTAATGTGCGACCTCCCTTGACGCGATGTTCGCATTGGTCGACGATTTGACTGCGGTTCGCTAGCGGCTCGGTTTCGTGTCCATCTTCGGCAAGAACGTCCGAGACTATTTTGTTTTCGCGCGGACAGGATTATTTCTGATCCTCGCGATGGGTGTGGCGCGCTTCGCCGTAGGCGCTTCGGGAGTTTCCTACGATCGAGTTACGCACCTGGTCAGCCTGACGATCATCACCTTCCTCCTCGCCATCATTTATGGTCAGCGGGTGGCGAGCCGCCGATTCGGCGGGTATCGTCATTTAATCCCGCTCACTCTCCTGCTCTCTTTCACGATGTACGGTTTCATTATCCTTGCCATCACGGTTGAGGGCCTGAGCGGAATTAGGGGATATTTCCACGCGCCGGGATCCGGCTATGCCCCGGCAGGGATGGAGCTCGTAGAGCATATCGTGGGCCAACTCAGCGTGCTGCCCATCATGACGATCTCGATCCTGGGTGTTTCGATCTTGGGATACTTGCTGTCGCGCCACATCGCATATCTCAGGAACGCCTTCCTGTTGATGGCGGCGATGGCGGTGTTGCGTTTTCTCGCGGGAGCCCTCGGAGTGCCCTACGGCGTGGGGTCTTGGGCCACGAGCCTCACCCTCCTTAGCCTGGCTCTGGCTGCCTACTACGGCTACCGGGCTCCCTCGCGGGGCTTCAACGGCTACGCGCATATGCTTCTCGTGGGGGTGATGGTGGGATTCGTGGCGCTGCAGCTCGTTGCCTACGGCATCGCAGTTACGGAAGGCCTGGGCGTATCGAGTTACTTCCACGCGCCGGGGGTGATGCAACCGGCAGGAATCACGGTGACGGAACACATCGTTGCCCACGTGAAATTCTCGCCGATTCTCGTGGTGTTCCTGACGCTTCTCGCTTCTGTTGGCTTCGCTCTGGGCAAGAACAAGGGCCACGAGCTCGCTCGCCGCCCTAGTTGAGGGTCACGTGGGGCGTATCCATGCCCCCGACCAGCCGTAAGTGAGAGTCGGCCGGGCCACGAAATCTCAGTCCGCCCTGGCCAATCCTTCAATCTCGACTAGCAGCTCCGATCGACAGAGTTTTGCTTGAACAAACTCGATTTCTTCCGCGAGGGGGCAGCGCTCAGCGACCAAACCGGAAATTGGAGTTGACCCGCTTTCGTGGACAATGGGCGCCAACTAGACGCAACGTTTCAACACCGCAGCCGCTTTTGTGCAAAACTCGACAACCGATCTAAGCAACGGCGTGATACCTCCTCTCGTACTCTAGCGGGGAGATGAGTTCACATTCGATGCATCGGAGAGCGCTTTCTCCGGCGCCAGCAAGGCCATCCGAAGCGCTTTTTGCTGGCCTTGCTTTTCCGTTTCGACGCCGAGCTATTCGTCGGCTATATTGTCGGCCACCATGGCTGGAAGCGGTGTGCCCGCAGGTGGCACCCACTCAGAGGGGTGCGGACGTTTCCCCTATAGTACCGCCATCAGAGGATCTATGCCGACTCCTGCAGCGCTGACTACGCCGATCCCGATAACCGCCAGTGGCGCGGACTCTCCTCCTAGAACTCGACCGGTCTTCACCGTGTCTCCATGCCGGATTTATCTATGAGTGCCGCGCTAGCCATCGTCGGTTTGCGATCTGCGCGCAGCAGAACGTTCGCAAACGGCGTTCCTTGACCCATGTTCTCCCAACGCGCCGAGAACCCGGCCAGCTCGAGCAGAGCCGCCCAATCGCGAGTACTTCGATAGCTGAACCTTTGTCGCCAGTGACCCCGCAGGAGAGCTCGCAAGCGCTCCGAGGCTCTTACGAAGAAGAACAGCCTGCCTCCATCTGCGTTCGCTTCCCTGATTAGCAAGACACCCCTGGGAAGCATTGTCTCCGCCAGGCGATGCAAGAGTGCGTGCTGATCCTCCGGTTGCAAATAATGAAGCACGTCGATGAGGGCGGTGGCGTGACAAACAGGCAGTTCAGCCGTGGTGAGGTCTTTGTTGTCGATCTCCGCACCTTCGCCCAGCGCCGTCTGAGCAATCTTCGCAGCTCGAGCCTGGGTCTCGATTCCGACGAGCCGGAGTCGTGGAGGAGCAGGCCATCCGTCCGGCCACTCGCCGGCTTCGTACTGGCTCCGTGCCTCGGTCAGGGCCGCGAGAAGGAGTCCGCGGCCACAACCCAGATCAAAGAAGGTTCCCGTCTCGGGGAGCATCCCCTCCCGCAGAATCTCCCGATACACCGGGTCGTAACGTAGCTTGCTGTGCGCGAACTCCCACGCCAGCAGACCCGAGCTTAGGTATCTTTCCGCGCTTTTTTCGAGCAGGAGGCCTACTGCGGGTTCGAGACGCGATTGGCTCACAAAGGCATAAGTTGCCAGAGCACCCAGGGCGCCCATCCCCAGCCCGACCGTTGCACTCCCCAGGAGCAGGTCTCCAGCGAAGTCCCAGATGTCGAGTTCCCGGAGCGTTTCGACCGAAATGGGATAGAACGAGCCGGTTTTCAACCAACTCCCCACCTGGATTTCGGCAAAGAGGAGGAACGGTGAGACCAATGGGTTCGAGATATTGGCGGCAACATAGATCTTGAGCCGGTTCAGTCCGAAAAGCCAGCCCGCGAAAAGCGACAGGGGCAAGTGCAGTCCGAAAAAGGGGCTGCACCCAATGAGGAATCCGACTCCGATCGCTGCCGCTTGCCGTGCAGGGCTTGCCGCCTCGGTCCGCAGCTTGTGGCCCAGACGTGCGATGGTCGAGGGTGGGGTAGTTTCCTCGGGTCTCTCGTGCTCAGCGGCCGATGGCGTCATGGCTCATCCAGAAGCCTGGGTGCGCAAGGGTTGAGCGAGAGGGAGCGAGAGCGATTGAAGGTGCTGCATGAGGTTCAGCGGGGTCACCTGGCTCAGTCGGCCGGGCCACGAAATCTCAGTCCGCCCTGGCCAATCCTTCAATCTCGACTAGCAGCTCCGGGCGACAGAGTTTTGCTTGAACAAACTCGATTTCTTCCGCGAGGGGGCAGCGCTCAGCGACCAAACCCGTCAGGGTGTCCAGATCAGCAGAGTTCAAGTAGTAGACGCGCAGGTACCGATAAACCTGCAGCCAGTCTTCCCGGGCCGGCTGGGCCGGTGGCTTCGTGATCACCGGAGCGAATGCAGACTGTGCCACGCTGGCGAGATTACGAAACGTCTCAGCCAATTGCTCCCTCATGTTTCCTCGGTGCAGCGAATCTTCTCCAAAGATGCTCGCGGTTCCGCCTACGAACAGCACGGGCGATTCCCCTGGGATCTGAATGCGGGTCGCCCGGGCGAAACACGGAGGCTTCGGTCCGTATCGTTTTGAATAACGGTACGCCGGAATCTGCCGCGGGTTCTCCACCGGTACTCCCGGACGAATTGTGCTCAGGCAGTGCAACGCCAGCTGACTGTCACCCCACCCGACACCGGTGCCGGCCGGAACCATTCGCAATTTCTCGGCTCCACCAAACCAGCTCTGGAAAGCAGAAAAGCGGCCAGCGTTGAAAACCTTGTAGCGATCCAGACCGGAG
>DATEAO010000076.1:0-2565 GCA_035288345.1 Candidatus Methylomirabilota bacterium
TTGGGGGAGGTTCGGAAGGGGGGCGTGCCCCCCTCCGAGGAAAGCCTTCGCCGCAGATGGGCCTTTTTCAACAGCCTGTCTACGTTATAATCGTTCTGGGAGGCCCTCTCCATTCTTGGGTTGGTCAATTCCCAGTGACGATGACAGGTTTTAGACCCGACGAGCTGATCCTTTTTCTGCAGAATCTCTTCGACCGGTCTGTCCGGCGGCTCAGGCTTGGGGCGCCGCCTTCTCGCAATCGGCGCCGCTTGCTGATCGTCCAGATCGACGGGCTGTCGCGCTCGGTCCTGGAAGAGGCGCTGAGCCGGCGGCGAATGCCGTTCCTCAAGCATCTGCTCGGGCGTCATCGCTACCGTGTGCTGCCGATGAGTGTGGGTCTGCCGACCTCCACTCCTGCCTTCCAGATCGCCGCCATGTACGGCGTTCGACCAAACATCCCGGCCTTCCATTACTACGACAAGCGAAGTCGGACCGACATCTATTTTCCGCGTGGAGGTGATGCCTTGCTGGTGGAGAAGGCCCATGCGGGAGGGCGCCGTGGCATCCTGTCGGGGGGGAGCGCGTATGGGTGCGTGTTTACGGGCGGCGCGGAAAACAATCTCTTTAGCTTTGCGAGAATCCAACGACCGAGCGGGACGGGAGTGTTGCGGACGATCTCGGCGTTTATTGTCTTAGGCTGGGTGGTGTTGAAGGGGTCTGTGTTCACGGCTGTTGAGTTGACACGGGCCGTGCTCAGATGGATTGCCAACCCGTTCAGTGTCCGCGGCTGGAAATGGCTGGCGATCAAGATGGGGATCTCGGTATGGGTGCGCGAGCTGTTTACTCTCGCCACGTCCCGCGACCTGTACGAGGGCGTTCCGGCGGTCTACGTGAATTACCTGGACTACGACGTGGCCGCTCATGAGTTCGGCCCGCGGCATCGCAGGGCGCAGGGCGCGCTCAGGCAAATCGATCGATCGATTCATCAGCTCTGGCGCGTTTGCCGACGAGTGACGGAGCACCAGTACGATCTCTATATTTTGTCCGATCACGGCCAAGCGGCCACAACGCCATATCAGCGTGTGACCGGCAAACCCATCGAGCAGATGCTCTTCGATGAATTGTTCCGCCCGTGGCGGGGCGAGCCGAGCGCGAGTGGTCCGAGCGGGAAGAAGCTCATTGCTGGGGTCCACGGGTATCGCAGTGGGCGGGCCCCTGGCTTGTTCCAGCGCTTCGTGAACTACCTTGAGCGAGACTTTCCCTGGGTGCTCGGCGAGGTCCGCGAGGCGCGAGAACGGAGCGGCGTGAGGGTCATTGCAGCCGGACCCAACGCGCTGGTCTACTTCCTCGACTGTGAGGAGCCGGTGACCATCGATTGGATCGATGAACGATTCCCAGGGTTGGTCGAGGAGATCTCGCGAAGCCGGGGGATCGGCTTCGTGCTCGCGAGAAGTTCCGCTGGGCCGATCTGCGCCTGGCGAGGGAAGCGACACTCCCTTAGCGACGCTCAGGCCGGTCCCTTCACCGGCCGAGAAGATTTGGCCCTCGTGTTCCAAGGCATTCGCGATCTCATGGAGATGCCCAGCGCCGGCGACCTGATCATTTACGGAATCCACGCGCCTGAAGGTGATATCTCGTTCATTTCGGAGTGGGGCGCCCACGCCGGGCCTTCCCCCGACGAGCTTCACACCTTCATTATCAGTCCGCCGGGCGTCACCCTTCCATCGCCGATTACACATCCTATCCAGCTCTATCAGCACTTCCTCACCTATCAGAATGGCCTGAGGACCGGGCCGTGAACTCGCTCGTGATCACCAGTTACAACATCCACCGCGGCGTCGGTCTCGACCGCCGGCTGGATCTCGACCGCATTGCCGACGTGATCGAGGAGATCAAGCCTGATGTCATCGGCTTGCAGGAGGTCACCCGAGACGCGGGCACGGCTGGCGCTGACCAAGCCGCGTATTTGGCCCGCCGGCTCGGCATGACCGTCGTCATGGGTGAAACGAAGCAGCGTGGGACCAAGGTGTATGGGAATGCGGTCCTCACTCACCTCCCGGTATTGGGGTCGGAACGGTATGATCTCAGCTGGAGAACGCGGGAGCCTCGCGGCTGCCTGCGCGTGGATCTTGACGTCTATGGCGCGGCGATCCATCTCTTCAACTGCCATTTCGGTCTGAGGCCGCGCGAGCGCCGAGGTCAACTGAATCTGCTGGCTGATTTTATCGGCATCTCGGCCAAGCTCCGCGGGCCGCGCGTGCTCCTGGGAGACTTCAACGAATGGCACCCGGGCCCCATCACGAGGACGCTGCGACGTGAATTTGTGTCCCCGATGAGACGGGTCCGGCGGACGCACCCGGCTGTCTTCCCGCTCTTCGCGCTCGACCGAATCTACTGGGACACGGAGCTTGAAGGGGAGAAACTCCTGGTGCACCGAAGCCGCTTGGCGCGGATGGCTTCTGACCACTTGCCGGTGGTCGCGCGCGTGCGCATCCGGCAGTCGTGACGAGACACGATCGGCATTTGGGAAATGCGTCCATGAGTTGCAGAGGCATGGGAATCGCGCGGAAACGACTTCACCGGCTC
>DATEAO010000077.1:0-5225 GCA_035288345.1 Candidatus Methylomirabilota bacterium
CTGGATCTCTGGGTCCAGGTGAGGCGCCGCTGGCGAAGGGACGAGCAGGCGCTTCGCGAGCTCGGCTACTACGCCAGCTCATAGAGTAGGATGCTCAGAACCCGCCCGTCGGTATTCCGAGGAGGGAAGGGGTCTTACACCGGTTCGCCCTGATTTTTTTCTGTTCGAGCGCGGGCTTTGCCCGCGCAAGCTTGGGGGGAAGTTCGGAAGGGGGGCGTGCCCCCCTCCGAGTGAAATCATGGGGGTCGAGAAGAGCCGGGCGATCGCGGTCGGAAGCCGCCCCATCGGCGAGGCGGACAAGCTCGTCACCTTTTACACGCGGGAGTTCGGAAAACTCACCGGCGTGGCCAAGGGCGCCCGTCGCGGGCGATCGAAATTCGGCAGCGCCCTGGAGTTGTTCACCTATGGCCAGCTCGTGTTTTTTGAGCGGGCGAACGCCGAGCTTGTTTCCATCGATCACTTCGATATCATCCGGCCGTTTCAACCGATCCGGGAAGACCTCCGGCGCCTCGGGCGCGGCGCGTGGATCGTCGAGTGCCTGGGGCGGTTCAGCATGGATCGGGATCCGAGCCCAGCGCTCTTCGGCCTTCTGCTTCGCGCCCTCCACGCGCTCGAGACCATAGGGGAGGGCGAGCGAGTCACTCTCTGCTTTCTCCTGAGGGCGTTGGATCTCACCGGCCATCGGCCGCGTCTTGATCGGTGCCTCTCATGTGGAGGACTTCCCGCTCGGCCGCTTCGCTTTGACGCCGCGGCCGGAGGGCTTCTCTGCGGGAAGTGCGCCGAGAGAGGGCGGGGGGCGCTCTCCATCTCCCTCGACGCGGTTTCCGGCCTCCGACGCCTCAGAAACCTTCGCTGGGATGAACGGCTCGTCGCGGTATTTCCCCAGCCGGTCGAGCGGGAGATGCTGACGATCATGGAGGGCTATCTGGCGGCGCTGATCGGACGGGCCCTGAGAGTGGACCGCTTTCTCGATCAGATGGAGGGCCACCGGAATACTCCCGAACCGGCTGAGGCGCGAAGCCGGAACGCCTGAGCCCGCGCTCGGACCAAGCTTGCCACCCCTGAGTTGCTGTTGTTCGAGCGCCGGCTTCGCCGGCGCAAGCTTTGGGGGGAGGTTCGGCCTCCCTCGGTCGCTTGTCGACCGAGGTTGAAGGGGGCTTTTGGGCGTGGCCCCCCACCCCGAGATGTTACTTGCACACCCCCCGGGGCTCAACCCCGGGAAGAAACGCCATCATCACCGAGTGACCGCACTCGGAGCTCGCGAGCTGGCCCCGCTCGAGGTCCACGGGGGCAAAGACGATTCGCTCCGGAACCGGGAAGTCCTCGGGAGGCGTTCTCGAAAGTATTCTCGTCATATAGCCGGTCCAGACCGGCACCGCGACCCGAGCGCCCGTTTCGTCCTGACCGAGACTTCGCGGCCGATCGTATCCAACCCAGACGCCGGTGACCAGCCGGGGGGTGTACCCGATAAACCACGCGTTGGAGAAGTCGTTGGTCGTCCCGGTCTTCGCCGCGATGGGCCGCGCCACCGCCTTCGCCGCCACCCCGGTTCCCCGTTCGACCACGCCGCGAAGCATGTGCGTGATGGCGTAGGCCACCTCGGGCGAGAGCGCCTCACGACCTTGGGGGATGTTTTCCTCCAGGAGTTTTCCTTCCGAGTTGGTGACGTACCGGATCGCCGTGGGTGGGACAAAGACGCCCTGGTTGGCGAATGCCCCGTAGGCCCCCGTCAGCTCGAGCAGCGAGAGATCCGAGCTTCCGAGCGCCAGGGCAAGGTTGTCATCGAGCGGGCTCTGGACTCCCAGGCGTCTTGCCACCTCGACGACCTTCCTGATCCCCACCCGCTCGAGCAGCTTCACCGTCACGATGTTGATCGACTCCTCGACCCCCCGCTGAAGCGTGGTGGGGCCGCGATATTTCTTGTCGTAGTTTTCGGGCTTCCACGGCTTGCCGTTCGGGCCGCTCGGATAACTCACCGGGCTATCGTCAATGAGGTCTGATGGGGAAAGCCCGGACTCCAGCGCCGCGATGTAGACAAACGGCTTGAACGCCGAGCCGGGCTGTCGGCGGGCCTGAGTCGCCCGGTTGAACTCGCTCTTGAAGAAGTCCGACCCGCCGACCATCGCCTTGATGTAGCCGGTCTGCGGCTCGATCGTCAAGAGCGCCCCTTCGGGGGGCTCCTCGGCTCCCCGAGCGGCTTTCGCCTTGCCGGGAGGTCCGGTCGCCGAGCGAGCCGTCAGCGCTTTCAACCCCTCGCGCAGCGACTGCTCAGCGGTGAGCTGCATGGAAGGATTGAGCGTGGTGTAAACGTTGAGGCCGCCCTTATACACCATGTCCTCTCCGTACTTGGCTTCCAGCGCCTGCTGGATGTATTCGAGAAAGTACTGCCCGGTCGTCTTTCGCCGCTCGGGGGGGACGAGGGCCAAGGGCAGCTTCGAGAGCTGGGCGGCTTGCTCCTTTGTGATGGAGCCGACCTCGGCCATCCTGCCGAGGGCATGGTCCCGCCGTTTTCGGGCCGTGTCCGGGCGCAAAAACGGGGAGTAACTCCCCGGCGCTCGCGGGAGCGCGGCAAGCAGTGCCGCATCGGCCAGCGTGACTTCTCTGACGGACTTTCCGAAGTAGGTGCGGGCTGCCGCTTCCACCCCGTAGGCCCCGTGGCCGAAGTAGATGTGATTGAGGTACAGCTCCAGGATCCTCTCTTTCGAATAACGACGCTCCAACTCAAGCGCGAGAAACGCCTCTTTCAGTTTCCGTTCGAGGCTCTTGTCAGGAGTGAGGAAGAGCACTTTGGCGAGTTGTTGCGTGACCGTGCTTCCGCCCTCGGCGATCCGCCCCTGACGGAAATTCTGGTAGATGGCCCTCACGATCCCCATCGGGTCCACCCCGAAATGGGAGTAGAAGCGGGAGTCCTCAACCGCCAGGATCGCTTGCTGGACGGATTTCGGGATCTGGCTGAGCGGGGTGAAGATCCGGCGCGCCTCGTGGAACTCGGTCAGGAACTCGTCATTGTCGTCGTAGATTTTCGTCCCTTCAAGGGGTTTGAAATCTTCGAGCGCCGTAACGGCGGGGAGGTTCTTCGGGAGCACCGTAAAGGCCCAGAGCGCGGAGGCCATGGTCCCGAGAGCCCCGAAGAGGAGGATTCCGATGAGTGCGGTCACCCACCACCGGCGCTGTCGCTGGCGGCGAGCGCGCTTTCTTGCTGAAGCCATCGCCGATATTATACCGGAGGATTCCGTTTCTCGCCTCAGAGCTTGCCTTCTTGTCTCTTCATGTGATACAACCGCTCTGCGCTCGCGACAGATTGGATATGAACGTCGACGACCAACTCACCCTCATTCGACGCGGCACGGCCGAGATCATTCAGGAAGACGAGCTCAAGGCGAAGCTCGAACGCTCGGTTAAGACGAAGACGCCGCTCAGAATCAAGCTCGGCCTCGATCCGACAGCGCCGGACCTCCACCTGGGGCATACCGTCGTGCTTCAGAAGCTTCGTCACTTTCAGAATCTCGGCCATCAGGTCGTGCTCATCATTGGTGACTTCACCGGGATGATCGGAGACCCCACCGGGAAGTCCGAGACCCGGAAGCCGCTCACGCGGGAGGAGGTCGAGGCGAACGCCGTGACCTACCGCGAGCAGCTCGGGAAGATCCTCGACATGAACCGCGTTCAGGTGACGTTCCAGCCGTGGCTCGCGACGCTGACGGCGGAGGAGATGGTGCGGCTGACGTCGCAGGTGACCGTGGCCCAAATCCTCCAGCGCGAGGATTTCTGGGCCCGATGGGAGCGCCAGCAGCCGATCAGCCTTCACGAGTTCCTCTACCCCCTCTTTCAGGGCTACGACTCCGTCGCGATCAAGGCCGACGTCGAGCTCGGGGGGACCGATCAGAAGTTCAACCTCCTCGTGGGACGTGACCTCCAGCGCGCGTTCGGCCAGGAGGCACAGGTCGCGATCACGATGCCGATCCTGGAAGGCCTCGACGGCACCCAAAAGATGTCGAAGAGTCTGGGGAACTATGTGGGGATCGCCGAGCCGCCGTCGGAGATCTACGGAAAATTGATGTCCCTTCCCGACGCCTTGATGCTGCGCTACTTCACCCTGCTCACCGGCTTATCCGACAGTGAGCTGAGAGCCCTGACGAATGGCCTGGCGGAAGGAAGCGTCCATCCGATGGCCGCCAAAAAGCAGCTGGCTAGGACCCTGACGGCTCAGTTTTGGGGAGCCGACGCCGCGCAAAAGGCCGAGACCGAGTTCGCTCGCGTCCACCAGGAGCGGGAGGTCCCGGGCGAGATTCCGGTGGTTCGGGTTCATGCTCCGGCCGACCATCCTGCCCAGGTCTCACTGGCCTATGTGCTGGCCCAGGCGGGGTTCACCCCCTCGACCAGCGAAGGGCGGCGGAAGATCGAGCAGGGGGGCGTGTCCGTGGATGGTCAACGGGTGCTCATGAGGGACTCGACCCTTGCCGTCAACAGGGAATACCTCATTCAGGTGGGCCGCCGGCTCTTCAAACGGGTCCACCTTCTTCCCCCTCGGCAATAACGACAAAAACTCCTTGACAAAATTTCGAAGTTTCCGTAACGTATGAGGCTGCCTCCAAGAAGGCAGCGGTGGTTCTTATCTCGTCGTTTGACAGACCGACTACCGTAGTTCTTCGGGGATTCTCCCCTCAGCTCTTTGAAAACCGATATGCTATTGACTCACCGATAAGGTGTGAGCATCCGCATTACGAGTTTCCTTGCGCTCGGGCCGAGTAACATTACATGGCTTGAGTTTTGGAAACCAGGATGATTCGCGAAGCTTCTTTTGGCGAGTTTGATCCTGGCTCAGAGCGAACACTGGCGGCGTACTTAACACATGCAAGTCGAGCGAGGATCACAGTGTGAGCAATCATGTTGTGGTCCTAGCGGCGTACGGGTGAGTAACACGTGGGTAACTTATCCCCGAGACCGGGATACCCCCTCGAAAGGGGGGCTAATACTGGATACGCTCTTCGGGACGTCGGTTCTGGAGAGGAAAGGTGGCTCGCAAGGGCTGCCACTCAGGGAGAGACCCGCGGCCTATCAGCTAGTTGGTAGGGTAACGGCCTACCAAGGCGATGACGGGTAGCTGGTCTGAGAGGACGACCAGCCACACGGGGACTGAGACACGGCCCCGACTCCTACGGGAGGCAGCAGTGAGGAATTTTCCGCAATGGGCGAAAGCCTGACGGAGTGACGCCGCGTGGGGG
>DATEAO010000078.1:0-9970 GCA_035288345.1 Candidatus Methylomirabilota bacterium
CCCATAACGCGAGACGCGCCCATAGGTGGGCTTCAGCCCGACGGTTCCCGTAAATGCCGCAGGCTGTCGAATGGATCCACCCGTATCTGTGCCGAGCGAGGCTGCCGCAAGGTCAGCCGCGACCGCGGCAGCCGAGCCACCAGAGGAGCCACCAGGCACTCGCGAGAGGTCCCACGGGTTCCGCGTGGGGAAAAACGCCGAGTGCTCAGTGGACGAGCCCATCGCGAACTCATCCATGTTCGTCTTGCCAAGGATCACCGCGCCGGCCGCTTTGAGCCGCTCGATGACGGTTGCGTCATAGGGAGGAATGAAATTCTCGAGAATCTTGGAAGCACAGGTCGTCCGAACCCCCTTGGTGCAGAGCACATCCTTGACGGCGATCGGGACGCCATCAATCGGGCTTTTCGGCTGGCCGGCGCGCCACCGTTTATCAGCGGCCTCAGCTTCGGCCAGCGCGTGCTCTCCCGTGACGGTAAGGTACGCCTTCACCTTCTCATCGAGTACGCCGATTCGGTTCAGATACGCTTGGGTCGCTGCCGTGGGCGTCGTGGCACGAGCCCTGTACTTGCTTGCGAGCTCGTGAATGGTCAGTGAAGTCGGGGTTGGGGGTTCGGCGTTCGGGGTTCGCATTACTCCTCGATGATCTTCGGGACGCGGAAGAAGTCGGCGTCGCGCTCGGGGGCGTTGGCCAGCATGGCTTCGATAGGAAACGAAGGCTTCAGCTCGTCTTCACGCATCACGTTGGTTATCGGGATTGCATGAGAGGTCGGCTCCACGTCACTGATATCCAGCTCCTTCAGCTTGTCGATATAGGCCAGGATGCGGTCGAGCTGAGCGCGCATCCGCTCCTTCTCCTCGCCCGAAAGCTCAAGGCGCGCCAGCCGCGCCACCTGCTCCACTTCCTTCAGCGTAATCTTCGGCTCAGTCATAGCCGCCTCTAGATTTCTTCGAGGTTTGCGTACGTGAGCGAGAGACGCTTTCGCCCCACGCTCGCAAAGCTCACCGACACGATCACGTCACTCCCCTCACGCTCGATCCCAACGAGCAGCCCCTCACCCCAACGAGGGTGGCGGACTTTCGATCCCACCCTGAACGGAAGGTCTTCAAGATACGGCGCAGATCCGGGGTCGGGGGCCAGGGGCCCGGGGCTTGCGGACCCCTGACCCCTAGCCCCGGTCCCCGAGATGGAATTCAGGGAGACGAGTTGGTCCTCGGGAATCTCCAGCAAGAAGCGCGACGGCTCCCCCATCGCGTAGCTGTGGAGACGGCGATGCACCGCATAAGAGAGGAAGAGGAGCTTCTTGGCCCGAGTGAGGCCGACGTAGCAGAGCCGCCGCTCCTCCTCCAGCTCCTCATTGTCGTTCATAGACCGGATGTGCGGGAACAGCCCCTCCTCAAGCCCGGTGAGAAAGACCACAGGAAACTCCAGCCCCTTCGCTGAATGCAGCGTCATGAGCGTGACACGAGAGCGATCCTCCTTCAGCTCATCCACGTCTGCGACCAGCGCCACCCGGTCGAGAAACGCCTCGAGCCCCCCGCCCTCATCTTGCTGGAACTCCTCGGCCGCCGCGATCAGCTCATCCAGGTTCTCCAGCCGGCTTTCAGACTCCACAGTGCGCTCCTCGCGGAGAGCCTGACGGTATCCGGAGAGACCCATCACCTCCTCGATCAAAGCCGGGAGTGACATCGAGCCTTTCTTCTCGCGAAGCGCGACGAACAGATTCGCAAAATCATCAAGCCCTCTTCTGGCCTTTCCCGTGATCTCGCCCCTGATGCGGGTGACGGCGTCGAGGAGTTGGAGCTGCTCCCTTGACGCGATTTCTTCGAGGCGCGCGAGCGTGGCCTTGCCGATCCCCCGGCTCGGGGCCGCGATCGCGCGCCGAAACGCGACGTCGTCGGCCGGATTGACGAGGAGCCGAAGATACGAAAGCAGATCCTTGATCTCCTTGCGCTCGTAGAAGCGCACTCCTCCGACGATCTGATACGGGACCCCGCTCCGTCGCAATGAATCTTCCAACACGCGCGATTGGGCGTTGACGCGATAGAAGAGCGCGATGCCGCCACAATCCACTGCCATTTCAGCGCGGAGACGCTGAATGGTGCGCGCAATGAAGCTCGCCTCTTCGTTCTCATCCCACGCCCGGTAGACCGCGGCCCGCTCGCCCTCGTGGTTTTCTGTCCAGAGGCTCTTCGGCTTCCGGCTCACATTGTTGGCAATGACGGCGCTCGCCACGTCGAGGATGCGCTTAGTGGAGCGGTAGTTCTGTTCCAGGCGCACTACCGTGCAGTCTGGGTAGTCGCGCTCAAAGTCAAGGATGTTCCTGACGTCCGCACCGCGAAATCGATAGACGCTCTGGTCGGGATCGCCGACGACGCAGAGGTTCCGGTGCTCCTTGGTCAGGAGCTGGATCAGCCGGTACTGGGCGCGGTTCGTGTCCTGATACTCATCCACCAGCACGTACCGCCAGAGCCCGCGGTACCAGGCCAGCACCTCGGGGACCTGCTCGAAGAGGCGCACCGTCCACCAGAGCAGATCATCGAAGTCGAGGGCGTTGGCTTTTGCGAGCCGCTCCTGATAGCGGCGGTAGCAGAGCGCGATCCGCTCCTGGCGGGGACCGCGCGCGTCCCGATCGAACGCACTCGCGTCGATCATCTGGTTCTTCGCGTGGCTGATCTGATAGACCACGGCGGCAGGTTGAAGCGCGCGCTCGTCCACCTCCATCTCGCGGAGAATCTCCTTGACCAGCGTCAGCCGGTCATCCTCGTCGTAAATCACAAAGGACCGCGTCATGCCGAGATGCTGGATGTGCTCGCGGAGGATGCGGACGCACGCGGAATGAAACGTCGCGATCAGCGGAGGGCGGATACCAGCCGGCAACAGAAGATTCTCCACCCGTCGCGCCATCTCCTCGGCCGCCTTGTTGGTAAAGGTGACAGCCAGCACGTTCCGCGGATGG
Source organism: Candidatus Methylomirabilota bacterium (assembly GCA_035288345.1). Lineage (GTDB taxonomy): Bacteria > Methylomirabilota > Methylomirabilia > Rokubacteriales > DATEAO01 > DATEAO01. The sequence goes on from DATEAO010000078.1 coordinate 2,958, forward strand.
ACGGATTTGACCGCAAGCAGATAGGCGATCCGGTGGGCGATGACGCGGGTCTTCCCGCTCCCCGCGCCCGCCAGGATCAGGAGTGGCCCCTCGGTCGCGGTCACCGCCTCGCGCTGCGGCGGATTCAGATCGCGAAGAATCTCCTCAGGCGTGACAGACGAGTGAAGCATGGACTGTCAAAACCTTCACGGGATTAGAAATACAAGCTCCGTTCACCATCGTTGAAATCGAAGACCCTCCACCTCTTGGAAGTGGGTATCGCGTGTGGCAAGGTCAAGGTCATGTTGCAGGGCGATGGCGGCGATCCAAATATCGTTTTCTGGTATCGGGCGACCCCGTTCCCTGAGCCGGTTCTTTATTCGGCCATATGCTTCGCCCGTCTGGGCGGTGACGGGAATGACCGTGTTGGCTCGAGCGAACTCCCTGATCTTTTCGAGATTGCGCTCAGTCTGCCCAGATTTGAGCGCTCCGTAGAATAATTCGCCAATCGCGATAACCGGCGCGAAGACCTCTTGAGTGTCCGAGAGAGCTGAAACAACGGCCTGGTCAGCGTTGAACAGGGCGATAATGATAGTGGTATCGAGGAGTACTTTACCAGGCACTGCGATCGACTTGCTCGCAGTCTTCTTCTATTGCTCTAGCAATCTTTTCAAGATCGCTCGGCGCAATCGCACCGCTAAATGCCGCCAAACTCTTGCCGGGAACTCCTTTACGGGAGCCGTCTGACTCTATAAGAGACCGCGCAAACTCCAACAACTCCCTCTGCTTTTCGGGGGAGAGCTTATCAAGGTTCCGTAGCAGCTCTTCTCGAAACGGATATGTGGCCATAGCCCTCTTTAGACAGAACTCACTATGATAATAACCATTCTTTCCAACACATCAACACCTTTGTTTGAAGCGAATGGACTGAAGTGAGCGGCAGATATGGGGGTGACGCTCTTAACCACGCTCCTGCGCGTCATTCCACCGTGACGGACTTGGCGAGGTTGCGCGGCTGGTCCACGTCGCAGCCGCGGCGGACGGCGACGTGGTAGGCGAAAAGCTGGAGCGGGATGACCATCAGGATCGGCGAGAGGAGGTCCGCTGCGGGCGGCACGGCGATGACATGGCTCGCTTTTTTTGCGATCTCTTGATCCCCGGTATGGGAGACCACGATGACCTTGCCGTCACGCGCCCTCACCTCTTCGATGTTTCCGAGCATTCGGTCGAAGCTCTGATCCCTCGGCGCGAGCGCCACCACCGGCATTCCCTCATCGATCAGAGCAATGGGGCCGTGCTTCATCTCGCCGGCCGGATACCCTTCAGCGTGAATATAAGAGATCTCTTTCAGCTTCAGCGCCCCTTCGAGCGCGATCGGGTAGTGCACGCCCCGTCCCAGGTAGAGAAAGTTCTGGTGGTGGAAGAGCTGGCGGGCAAGCTCGGCGACCTGATGATCCAGCTCGAGCGTGGTCTCCATCAGGCGAGGGATCTCCAGGAGCTCCTGGATCCGCTTGCGTCCCTCTTCAGCGCTCACCGCGCCGCGCTCGCGCCCCAGCAGAAGCGCCAACAGGTAGCAAGCGGCGAGCGTGGCCGTGAATGTCTTGGTGGAGCAGACGCCGATCTCCGGGCCCGCGTGGGTATACAGCACCCCCGTGGCGTCTCGAGCCAGCGCCGACCCCACCACATTCGTGATGGCGATGACCGGCGCGCCCTTCTGCTTGGCGACCTTCACGGCTCCGAGGGTGTCTGCTGTCTCTCCTGACTGGCTGAGCGCGACAATCAGCGTCTCGGGTCCGACGAGCGGGTCTCTGTAGCGAAATTCAGAGCCGATATCCATCTCGGCGGGGAGCCCGGCGAGCCGCTCCACCATGAAGCGGCCGACAATGGCCGCGTGGTACGACGTGCCACATGCCACGAAGACCACCCGCTGGAGGCCGCGGATCGTGGCCGCGTCCAGGTTTGTGTCGGGCAGCAAGAGATTTCCTGTTTCAAGGACCACACGTCCCCGGAGCGTGTCCGTAACGGCGCGGGGCTGCTCATAAATCTCTTTCAGCATGAAGTGGCGATACCCGCCCTTCTCTGCCATGATCGGGTCCCAGAGGATCCGCGTGGGCTCACGCTCGACCGGCTGGCCATCGAGACTGCTGAGCTTCACGCCCTCTCGCGTGATCACACCGACCTCGCGGTCCTCCAGGATTATCACGTCGCGGGTATGCGAGAGGATCGCCGGGATGTCGGAGGCCATGAACATCTCGCCCCTGCCGAGCCCCACGACCACGCTCCCCGCGCCGAGCTTGGCCGCGACGAGACGGTCAGGCGAATCCGCCGACACCACGCCGATGGCATACGCGCCGCGCAGTTCGCGGAGCGCGCGCTTGACAGCCCGCTCCAAGCCGCCCCCCTCCTTGAGAAACTTCTCGATCAGATGGGCGATCACTTCCGTGTCGGTCTCAGACTTGAAGACATGACCCTCTGCCAGGAGTCCCTCTTTGAGCGAGAGATAGTTTTCAAGAATTCCGTTGTGGACGACCACGAGCTTGCCGCTGCAATCGGTATGAGGGTGGGCGTTCTCTTCAGACGGACGACCATGGGTGGCCCAGCGCGTGTGCCCGAGCCCCACCGATCCTTCCACGGGGCGCTCTTTGAGGATCACTTCAAGATTTTTGATCTTCCCCGGGCTCCGTCTCACTTGAAGCCCTTGAGGCCCGACGAGCGCCACGCCGGCTGAATCGTAGCCGCGATACTCCAGCCGCTTCAGGCCATCAAGGATGATCCCGACGGCGGCCTGCTGACCGATGTAACCGACGATTCCGCACATCTTTACCCTCGGAGGGGGGCTCTGCCCCCCTTCCGACTCCTCCGCCCAGGGTTGCGCGGCCGAAGCCCGCGCTCGAACACGGATCGGAAACACCAGCGCGTCATGTCCGCCACGAATGCCTCTCCTCTAATCCTTTTCTTCCGGCTTGGGTGGTTTCTTGGTTTTTTTTCTGCGGGCAGCCCATCCTTCTTTGATCACCTGTTTCGCTCGTCCCACGGCCAGCGCCCCAGGGGGGACATTCTCAGTGATGGTAGAGCCGGCAGCGATGTAGGCTCCTTCGCCAATGGTCAGGGGAGCCACCAGGCTCGAGTTGGTTCCGACAAAGACGCGGTCGCCGATTTTGGTTTCGTGTTTTTCAGACCCGTCGTAGTTGCACGTGATGGTCCCGGCTCCGATGTTGGCGTCGTCGCCGATGGTCGTGTCTCCCACATAGGAAAGGTGAGGAACCTTCGACCCCTTGCCGACCCGCGTTTTCTTCAGCTCGACGAAGTTGCCGACCTTCGCCGACTTCCCCACGGAAGAGAGCGGCCGAAGGTGAGCAAAGGGGCCGATCGTCGCGTCGTCCTCGATGGTCGAGTCGGCGATCACGCAGTAAGGCTTGAGCGTGACGCGATGACCAATCTGCGCCCTTGTGAGCTGGCAACCACTCCCGACCACGCATCCCTCACCGATGGCGCTCTTCCCCTCGATGACGACGCCGGGATAGATCACGCTGTCCTGGCCAATCGCAACGTCCGCGTCGATATAGGTATCGGCCGGATTCATGATCGTCACGCCGTCGATCATGAGCTGGTCCAGAATCTTGCCGCGCATGACCTCGGCCAACTGAGCGAGCTGCTTTCGATCGTTCACACCCAAACACTCGATCGGCTCCTCGGCGGTGTAGGCCTCAACTCGATGCCCGCGACGAGCCAGAATCCCGATGACGTCGGTGAGGTAGTACTCCCCCTGATCGTTTCGATCCGTGACCTGCTCCAAGCCTGTCCAGATCAGGCGGGAATCGAAGCAGTAGATGCTGGTCCCGATCTCCCGGATCTTCCGCTGTTCAGGAAAGGTGTCGCGCTCCTCCACGATGGCCGCCACCTGCCCTTTTTCCCGAAGCACACGGCCATACCCTTTGGGGTCGTCGACCACCGCGGTCAAGAGCGTGGCGGCTGCGTGTGTGGATTCGTGATGATCGAGGAGCTTCCGGAGCGTCTCTAACGAGAGCAGCGGCACATCCCCTGGAAGCACCATGAGGGTTCCCGTGCCACTCCCCGCGACCGAGCGCGCTTGCAGGAGCGCATGGCCTGTGCCCCGCGGCTCTTTCTGCTCAACGAAGTTGAGATCGGGCCCTTCACCGAGCGCCTGCCGCACCGCTTCGCTCTGTCGTCCGATCACGACCGTGATCCGCGCTCCCAGGCCGCGACCGAGCGCGACAGGATACCAGATGAGCGGCCGGCCCGCGACCGGATGAAGAATCTTCTGAGCGCGCGACCGCATCCGTTTCCCTTCACCGGCGGCCAGCACCACCACGTCTAACGGCATGACTCTAACCTCTCGATCTGACATCCTTGTTCGGGCGCACACCCTGCCGCCAGGCTGATATCTCCCGGAGCGCGGGCGTGGCGCGATATATTTTTCGCGCGCCGCAAATGACCATCAAGATTTCCCGTTCTTCGAGAGTAAGCCGAGGAGCGCGCGCCCGACTTTTTGGGCGTGGTGTCTGGCCTTCTCTTCAGTTCCGAGCAGGTCAGCCTGCTGGACCGACACCCCCCACGCGGACACGCGCTCCAGATCGAGCGCAACAGGGTACGCTCCGGTCTCAGCGTACCGGGCCAGCGTGCGCTCGCCAGCGGAGCGGGCGTTGACGAGTACGCTATCTATCACGCCACCCCCGGTGTGTTCGATCAGCGCTGCTACGTGCTCCGAAAGCGTGTAGCCGTCGGTCTCACCAGGTTCGGTCATCAGATTCGCGACGTAGATTTTCGACGCCGCGCTCCGCCGGAGAGCGTCAGCGATCCCGGGCACCAGGAGGTTCGGGAGAAGACTCGTGTAGAGCGAACCCGGCGAGAGCACCACCAGGTCCGCCTGGCTGATCGCCTCCAGTGTTTCGGGGAGCGGCCGGCACTTTGCGGGCTCGAGAAAGACGCGCTTGATCGACTTACCGGTCTTTGCGATCTCAGGCTCGCCCATGACCACGCTGCCATCGCTGCACTCGGCGCCGAGCCTCACGTTGTCCAGAGTGGAGGGAAGAATCGTCCCCCTCACCGCGAGAATCTTCGACGAGACGCGGATGGCCTGAAGAAAGTCGCCGGTCACGTGCGTCAGCGCCGTCAAAAAGAGGTTGCCAAAGTTGTGACCGGCCAGGGTGCCGCTGCCGCCGAAGCGATACTGGAAGAGCTGCCCCATCAGCGGCTCCACCTCGGCCAGCGCCACCAGGCAGTTCCTGAAATCACCGGGAGGGAGCACATCGTACTCCGCGCGAAGACGCCCGGAGCTTCCCCCCTCGTCGGCGACCGTCACCACCGCTGTCAGAGAGTCGAGGCGGCTCCCCAGGTAGCGCTTGAGTCCTGTCAGGACGACTGGAAGGCCTGTCCCCCCGCCGATCGCCACCACCCGTGAGCCTAATGGTCTTCGCTTCTGACTCACCGCGTTTTCACCGCTTAAGATCGATAGTATCACAATCTTTCCAGCAAACTTCGTGCAAGGGTTGAATAAGACTATCCGACGGAGACTTACCAATTCTCCAATCGGACTGACCGTGTCGTTTCTGCATCAATATTCACCCTCGCTCGGCAAAAAAGAAGACGGGTTGCGCCCTGGAAAGCCCGGCTGCTACGTGATTTGTGACTTCCTGAGGTGTTCGAGGAGCTGTTCGAAGGGCGGCGGAAGCGGAGCTTCGAACCGGCAGATCACCCCGGTCCTGGGGTGGACAAAACCGAGCGAGGCCGCATGGAGCGCATGCCCGTTGAGATCCGCGATCAGGGCTTGCATGGCGGGATCCTTGATCCGTGTCGATCGTTTCTGATACGTGTCATCTCCAACCACCGGATGGCCGAGGTGAGCCAGGTGCACCCTGATTTGATGGGTGCGCCCCGTTTTTAGCTGGCACTCGAGCAGCGTGAAGCCCGGAAGGCGCTCCTGCACCCTGAAATGCGTGATCGCGGCTCTTCCTCCCCCGGTCGGTCTGACCGCCATCCGAATCCGGTCGTGCGGGTGCCGACCTATCGCCACCTCGATCACTCCCTCCGCTCGCTCCAACCTTCCCGAGACCAGCGCGAGATAGCGTCGCTCCACGCTCCGCGACTCCAGTTGCTTGACGAGCGCGACGTGCGCGGTTTGGCTCTTGGCCACCACGAGAAGGCCTGATGTCCCTTTGTCAAGGCGATGGACGATCCCGGGGCGGGCCGGGCCACCGATCGGCGAGAGCCCGGTGTGGGCCAGCAGCGCATTGACCAGTGTGCCGCTCTGCACCCCAGCGCCCGGGTGCACCACCATCCCCGCGGGCTTATTCACGACCAAGAGATCATCGTCCTCGTACACGATCGTGAGAGGGATCGGCTCAGGCCGGAGTGGCTCCACACGGACTGCGGGAATAGTAATCGTGACCCGCTCGCCAGCGCGGAGCCGGTAGCTCGCCTTGCGGGCGGCGCCGTTGACGCGCACGTTGCCCTCTTCAATAAGCTGCTGCAGCCGTGTTCGGGAAATATCAGGAAGGCGGGTGACGAGAAGCCGATCGAGGCGAGCTGAGGCCTCGCCTGGTTCAATCCGGAAGCTAAAAGTCTTCTCTCCTGAATGCGCCATTCACGATGACTTCGCTCCGCTATGGTCCGGTTCACGCCTGAGGAGATGGAGCGCCAAGATGCACACACCAACTGTAATGCCTGAGTCAGCGACGTTGAAGGCCGGCCAGTGGTAGCCACGCCAGGAGAGGTCGATGAAGTCAACGACCGCGCTGAACCGGTAGCGATCGATCAGGTTGCCCGCGGCACCGCCGAAGATCATCCCCAACGCCACGGTCACGGGCCAGCCGCCGGTGGGAAGGAGCTTGAGTGAGAGCACGACGAGCACCACCAGCGCGACGATGGAGAGCAGCACGACGATCCACCCATACCCGGGCGGCAGGACCGAGAGAAACCCGAACGCGAGGCCGGGGTTGAAGACGAGCGTGAGCGCAACCATCTCCTTCACGATGGGCACCGATTGTCCGGGGACGAGCGCGGAGACCACCAGA
>DATEAO010000079.1:0-2677 GCA_035288345.1 Candidatus Methylomirabilota bacterium
CCAGGCGGGGAGCCCTGCCTGGTCGCGAAGGATGACAAGCGTGGTCGGGAGACGCACGTCCCACGGATCGCCCTGTACAATTTCTGCGCCGGGGGCCTTGTCGCGCTCGCGAATCTCCTCGATGATGCTGACGTACAAGGGACTCGAAATGTCAGGGAGGTCGCCACCGTCCCAGATCTGACCGGTGTCGAGGAAATGCGCGATGGCTTTTTCAAATCCTGGCCGGACCGAGATGACCACTCGTGCGGAGCCGGCCTTGATGAACTCCGCGAACAGTGGATCCACGTCCTGGAGCAGGGCGCGCTTCAGCCAGTTCGGTTTGCGCCCCCAGAAGTAGGGATAGAAGAAGTACATCATCTGCTCCCACTCGAAAGCCTGCTCGAAAAAGCGAATGTACTTCCCCTCTGCCTCCGCCTCAGGAAGGTCAGGCTGCGGATAGCCCTGCGGGCTCAAGGCGATTGCCCCAAAGAGATCGTAGTGTTGGAGAGTGAAGACCGAGGTGCTTCCCTTCTTTAACTCAGTACGGATCAGTCGCTCGTTTTCGACTGGGTTCCTCCCCTGGATCTGCTGGGCCGCCTGTACTTCGAGCGCCGCGAGCTTCTCTTCGTAGTCGCGGAGTTGCTTCTGGTAAGCTTGGAGGATGGCCGCGTGGGTCTTGAGCTTCCACTCGTCGAGCGCGCGGTCTGTACGCCGACAGTGGACCGCCAGCGAAACGGTAAAGGCCTCCACCCTCCAAGTCTTAACAGCGAGAGTCACTGTGCCAACCTTGCCGTTGATGGGCTCTGGGAGTACAACGACGGTTAGAGTTCCATTCGGATTCTCCCAATAGTTAAAGCGGCTGTCCCATTCGTAGCCCACGGCCATGTAATTGTCTGTCAAAGGAATCTCCAGCGTTTTAGTGACGTGGTCACCCATGTTAGGCCCACCTTTACCTTCCAATGCCTTTGCGACAGTCAGATATGGTTGAGGAGGCGGCGTCACGCCGACTACTTCGTACTGCTTCACATAGTAGGCGTAGTTCCACTCTGAGAGATCCGTCGGCTTGAGGGTGAACGGAAGAGGCTTAACGAGGTCGGCACCGGCCTTTGGCTGGGCGGCCGATGCATGGAGTAGAAACGCCCCAGGCTCTGGCAGCATGATGTCGAAGAGCAACCGCTTGCCGTAGTTGTAAACCTGCGCCTCGTAGATCTTGTCGATCCACTGGTACTGCCCGATGACGTGGCTGGCGCCTCCCTTGTTGTCGAGGCCGTGGGTGTTCTTTTCTTCGAACACTTCGATGGTCTTCAAAATCCGCTCTTCACGACGGCGTTCGAAGATGCGACTTGTCGCCCTCGTCGTGATGTCCTTGCTGTAGCTGGTTGCGACTTTCGACGCCTCCTCCTTTGAGGTGTTCAAGGCAAAATCCGTCGAGGCCTTAAACTCAACTACGGGGCCGTACTTGCCTGAGATCGCAAGGCCGATCTTGAGGCTGGTGTCCTCCTTCTGAATCTGGCTCGACTCCATCTTGAGTTCGAAGCGCTCCGTGGTCTGCTGGTCGCGTTCTTCCTCACGCTTCACCTCGGTTTCGACCGTAATGGTTTCTTCCGTCGTGCGCGCGCGGCGATGCATACGCTCCTTGAACTCGCCCAGGAGCACGTTCTCGACGTGCGCGAGTTCGCGGGCTTCGTACCGCTTAAGGAACTGCTTCACGACGAGAAGGTCGCCAATCCCAGCGGGAGCGATACTGCCATGCGTTGTCGGGACCGCTGAAGGCCCCGCTGCGACCCCGCCAATGACGACCCCGCCAATGGCGATTGCGGCGGCATCGACGTACGTCATCCCGATCTTCGTCATTGCTTTGTGAGTCACGCCCTCGAGTTCGGCCAACTCCAGCTCTACCTCCTGCAGCTCTACAGAAAGGCGATCGACGACCGTGGGCAAGCTGATCCGAGTCAAATCAAGCTGTCGTTCCTCTAAGACTGTTCGCTCGCGCTCGCCAATCGCGGCAACTACAGACGATTTCAGTACGAGCGGGCTGCCGGCCCGACGAAGTGCGAGACCCGTTGTGCCGGTGACCTGTCGCCGCGGTTCCTCGGCAGCCATCTCCACAGCTTCGGCCGGAATAATGGGAGGCAGGCTCGCCCGTGCCTCGTGCATGAGAGGACGTTCCCCTCCTAGCTCGGTCACCTCTGGCATGGCGATATGGTCCGGAGTCACACGGGTGAGCATCATGTACGTGGAGACCAATCGAACACGCTCGGTCCTGAGCTTTGAGCGTTGACGTTCGGGGTCAGTCTCAGGAGGCCGCGCAGGCGGTGCTGGGGTGGGTCCGGTGTGTCTGGTCAAGGGGAAGAGATCGCCGGGCAATACAATAGTTCTCTCGATCGCTTGGGCCACGCCACCCTTGGCTGCAAGGTCAGCGTCGCTGGCAGCTACGCGTGCGACGATTGCCGTTGCGCGAAGCAACCTAGCTGCGTCGTCTGAAGGCACCCACGGCTCACGGCCGAGGATGGCGTTCGTGATGAGCGTGTCACTCAAGTGCTCACGATCCTTCCGGAACCCGGCATCTGCCACAACGTCTGGCGGCGCAGCCGCGAAGAGCTTTTTGACGAGTGCAACGAGCTCGTTCAGGGACTTGTCTGCACCTCCGCTAAGCGCTCCGAAGAGCCCTTGTAACGCAACGCCATGCTTCAGCTCA
>DATEAO010000080.1:0-2989 GCA_035288345.1 Candidatus Methylomirabilota bacterium
GTCAAGCCACGATCTCGCCTTCATCGCGGGCATCATGTGACACTACACTTCGCCGGCGCGCGCCAGCAATGTGCGAAAACACTGAGGAAATCTGCGTTTCGCCCTCCGATTTCCGCCTCAAAGTGTCAAAGATGAGTCAAAGATGAGTCTGAATTGTTACACAAAATCAATACACGCCGAGAGGGCCTGAACTGTTACATTCGGGTCGTGTCACCTGCCGTCGACTTCTGCGCCTCAGTTCCGTGGAGCCGAACGAAGAACACAGCCGGCGGCTCGGCTGCGTGACTGACGCGACTGCCGGGGTCGACTACGTCCTCCGAGCAGTCGCCGGCGTGCCGGTATTCCACAGGAACACCCGAGCAGCGAGTCCGGACGGCGATGGTCGGCTGAGACTTCAGTAATTGATGTCATAGAATGCGCGCTCGTCCGGACTCAGGTAGCGGTCCAGAACGTCCGGAAGCCACTGTCGGTTCAGGTCCTGTAGGAAGCGGACGTCCTGTTGCCGGACCGTCGGCCTTCCGCAAACGGGCTTCGCGATTCGCCGCAGGATCCGGTAGGCCCGGCCGCCGCGGAACACGCTCTGACGGGCCCTCCGGAAGAATCCTGCCGAGAATCTGCTGTTCCCCAGGTGGTATTGCACGGAGTTCAGCCAGCGGATCATGTTGATGACCTCGTCTGGCGGAGAGACGTTTCGCTTGTCCACCTCACGCACTGTCCCGAGGTACCTGGTAGGATCCTTTCCGAGTATTTCGATGAAGTCCTTTTCGAAGGCCGACTGTCGCCTGAGTTTCTCGAACGAACGCAGACGGATGTTCTCCGGCCCGAAGGCGTCGGCATACCGCTGGATCAACCGTTCGTACGATATGTACCTCAAGTATTCCTCGCGAATGAACTTCCGAAACGGCCGATGATAGGAACCCGTCTTGACGTTCTGCTTGTATCGCGATAATTGCCAGTCCAGTTCGTCCCGGAAGTAAATCACGACTTTCACTGAGTATTCCCGCAGAAGGAGCCTGACCCGGCGAACGCATTCCTCCGGAAGCCACGAAAAATACTCTGAGCTCAAGATAACCGCTTCGGGTTTCAAAGATTTCATTTCGTCAAGCACATCGGTCCAGCAACACTCGGCGGAAAGGCCTTCCACAAGATCCCGGAGCGTTAACGCCAGCAGGTGATGTGCTATATCCGGGCCCGTCATGAGGACCGGCCCGCCGCGCTCGATTACCCGGTATGAAACCCCGCCTTCCAGGCGTCCCTTGGAGGGATACAGGACGCCGTCAGACATCAACTGGCTCTGCACTGAAGACAGGAAAGCCTGGATGGAGGTCGTCGCGGTCTTGGGGGGGCCGATATGCAAGAACAGGTTCGTCATGGGTCGGGGCAAGGGCAGCCCGAAACGGGACGAGGTCTTGACCTGTCTCCTCCGGGACGCCCAGTATAAGCACCCTGCGGTATGCCTCCATGCCACGGGGGACGCACACCGGGTGATCGTCTACTGGAGCTTCTGTTGGCGACGTGCCATTTCACCTTTGGCCGACCACAGTCAGGAGGCTCGGACCGTTCGGACACGTACCAAGGGTCCACGAAGACCCTCTCTCATCCCAGGCCGCATCTCACACGTAACGACGCAGTCGATCTGGTCTCCAGCGCCGCCCCGCCTGAGAACCCGTACGCCGCCCATGCACGATCGGCCAGCACCACCAGCTACTCCAGCTTGCGCGCAATGACCGCAACGATGTCGCCGATATTGATCGCTACGACTCTGTCCCAGGCTCCGGCTCTCTTCGCAATCGATCGAAGCACTGGCACCAAGGCCGGCAGGCAACGCGCCGCCCAACATTCGATGAGATACCGGACGGTCATGCGGCGAGTCGGACAGTACTCGTCTACGACTTCGAAGCCCGTTTCTGTGAGTAGTCTCCTTAGCGTCTCCGCTGAGAAGAAGTTGAGGTGATCTTGGACGAAGTGACGGTGTCGGCTACGTAGAACACGCACGCTCCAAGTGCGTATGTTAGGGACTTCGATCAGGAGGATTCCCCCATTTCGGAGCATTCTGCGAAGCAGCGCGAGATCACCGGCCGGGTTGGGAAGATGCTCGAAGACCTGGAAGGCCGTGATCGCGTCAAAGAACTGGGCCGGAAACGTGTCTTCCCGCAAGGTGTCCGCCTTCACCGTCACGCCAAACTTGGCCCTCGCATAGACTGCCGAGGCTGGCAACGGCTCGAGCCCATACGCTTCCCACCCATGCTCCTTCGCAACAGCGAGGAAGAAGCCCCAAGCTGAGCCGAAGTCGAGAATCCTCCGGTCCGAAGGCCCCAGCCGCGCATGCTTGTCTAGACGTCTTAGGGCGTGTGCCGCGTTTCTGCGCACCGCTGGCCACTCGGCCTCCTTGAGAGGTAAGAGTTCGAACTCCCAGCTGTTCCTGACGTCATCGAGATTCGAACTGGTAAGGATGCGCGGATCCACGCCTTCAGGCACTACCGGACCCTCGACGATGAGAGCACGATTGTCGGTAACCTCGGCAACATAGACCATTGAGCAGCCGCAGCACTCTGAGACCGGGCCCGGCGCCGCCGCCGGGCGATACAGAAGTCTGGCGGTCTGCCGACCGCAGACAGGGCACGGCCGAACGGTCACGGTAACCCCGCTCCGGGAATCTCCCGACAGCTGTTGAACAGTGAAGCGGCGGCTCCCCACCGCTCGCGATAAATGAGTGGTGACCAAACCGAGACGCAAGTCTCCCAGGAAAGAGCAGCCATGAAGACAGAGTCTCGCACAATCGATTGTCGTCACCAAGAGACTCCCCTTAGGTTAGGTTAGAGCTACGCATCTCCCGGTGGTGGATCTGCTCGTGGACACCCGGACCGACCTGCTCGAGCTGGCGGCGCGGCCCGGCTTGAAGGTGCGCGAGACGATGCTCGAGGAAGATGCACCGAAGGAGGAAGGTCTTCGTTTAGCGGGTGTTCCCATGTGACAGGGCCAGATCCAA
>DATEAO010000081.1:0-6299 GCA_035288345.1 Candidatus Methylomirabilota bacterium
CGCTCGCCCTGCCCTATCTCGTGGATCTCCCGAGGGTCCGTCAGCTCATCGCCCAGGAAGCCGGGCGAGCGCTCGGGCGTCCCGTTCGCTTCGACTCGCTCTCCGTTTCCCTCTTTCCGCTTCCCGCTGTCGAGATTCAGAAGCTGACGGTCGCTGAAGACCCTCGGTTTGGTCCCGCGCCGTTTCTCACCGCAGATAAGATCCGTCTGCGCTTGAAGCTCCGAAAGCTCCTCTCCGGTCATGTGGAGTTCAGCGAGGTCCGGGTTGAGCGTCCGAATATTCGAATCGTCAATGACGCCAAAGGGGAGAATAGCCTGTCGACACTCGGCGCCGCGGCCCCCCCTCCGGGAAGCCCGAGGAGGAGCGGGGACGGCGCGAGGAGCGCGGGCGCGGCGACGATCGCGATCTCGGAGATTCGGATTCGAAATGCGGCGCTCGAATACGAGACGCGCGACCGCTCGAACCGTTCAACCGGGCGCTACGAAGTGGTTGGCCTCTCGCTCGATGTCAACGGGTTGGGGAGCCGGACACTCACCGTCAGTGGCAGCGGCACCGTGCGCCCGGGGGACATGGGGCTGAAGGTGCGCGCCGAAGTCGGACCGAATGGAGCCAGCAGCGTGCTCCATTCGAAGGTCAAGGGCGAGGTCTCGATTGAGGCGAACGATCTCACCCCGCTCTCGCGGGCCGTTCTGGGCGATCACCCCACGCTCAACGGCGCGTTCAGAGGCTCACTCGCCCTGTCGGGCACGCTCGGCAAGCTCGAAGGAAACGGGAAGATCGAGAGCGCAAGCATTACAGCAAAAGCGCCGCGGAAAGGTTGCCCGCCGCCTGAGGTCCGCTCACTCACCGTGGAGCGTGTGAGCATTCCACTGGTTGTGGCGCCCGGTCGCGCGGTGAGCCAACCCATGGCGCTCCGTGTAGCCGGCGGAACCATCTCGCTTGCCGGGACGCTGGCGTGGCAGCCCGCCCTCACGCTCACTTTGCGCGAGATTGCGGTCGAGAAGGTCGGCCTCGCGCCAATCCTCTCCGGCTATCTCTGCCAGGGGTATGCCGTGGACGCGCCGCTGGGCCTGAAGGGAGATCTCAGCGGGCCGCTGGCTGAGGGCCTGTTCCTGAAACAGCTCAATGGAAGCGGACAGCTCAAGATCGGCGCGGGGAAGGTCACCGGGCCTGCCGCGGTCTCGCTGTTCAGCGCGCTCATCCAGATCGGTGGCGTGCTCTCCTCGGGCCTGAGCGCTGAATCGCTGAGCGCGCTTGCACCGCCGCCGTCGCTCTCTTTTGAGGAGATCAGCGCGACGTACGCCATCAAGGACGGCACCATCACCACCCAGGACCTCACCTATCTGAGCCGCCAGCTCCGAGTTCGAGGCGCTGGCAGTTATCGGTTGCCGGACCAGTATCTCGATTTCGACGTGGTTGGGGAGACCGGCCGTGGGAAAATGCGGGCGAAAATCGTTGGCCCGGCCCAGTCGCCGTCCATCCGGCCGTCAACGAAGAGTGTCAAAGAGGTGGAGAGCGCTCTCCAGCGACTCCTGAAGGGGCTCGCGCCCCGTTGAGGGGGCCGTCCTCCCGCGCCGCGCGCGCGCCGCCATCCACTGGCAAATGTCGCCACGGCGCGGGAAGAGCTTTGGTCGCTCCAGTGGACCTGTGTTAGGCTAAACTCGGTTTTTTACGAGCCGCCATGCCTTCCCTGCGTCTCAGCCAGAAGCTTTTTCTCGCCTTCACGATGGTCATCGTGGTGGTGGTTTCGCTGGTCATTTGGAACCTCATTGCGACCGAGCGCCTGGCGGCCCAGAACCGCGCGATCGTCCAGGAAGCGATTCCCGCGGTGCGCCTGGAGGTGATGCTCCGGGACGCGGCCTCCGCGCTCCGCCGCCTGGAGGCGCGCTATGCGGTCTTGCGAGACCCCGCGTATCTTGCGCTCTTCGATGAGCGAGCTCGCGCCATGGCTGCCGATTTCCTCCGGCTCGATACGCTGCTCTCGACCCGGGAAGAGCGAGAGGCGTTGCGACAAGCGGAGGACCGGCTGAGCGAGTATCAGAAGCTCGTCGAAAGTCGTCGGGCGCCCTCGCAACCGGGGGGACGATCGGCTGATCAACTCGATGCCGCGCTGGAGCAGCTTTACTCGAAGTCGGAGGCCGAGCTGCGCCGTCGCCAGGAGGCCGCCCAAGCGCTGAATGAGCAGGCGCGATTCGTCGGCATCCTCAGTCTGATCGCCAGCGTGCTTGTGGGCTGTCTGATCTCGGCCTTTGCGGCCCTCAGGATCGCGCGGCCACTGCGTCAGCTTCGGAAAGCCACGCAAGAGGTGGCGGAGCGCGAGTTCTATCAGCCGATCCCGGTTCGAGGGAACGATGAGGTGGCCGAGCTGACTCAGGCATTCAACCAGATGGCCGCCAAGCTTCGAGAGCTCGACGACCTGAAGGAACAGTTCTTCTCTTCAATCTCTCACGAGCTTCGCACGCCGCTGACCGCGATCAATATGGCCGCGAACATGCTCCACGAAGGGGTGCCCGGCCCGCTCACTCCAAAGCAGGCGCGGCTGGTCGAGATCACTCAGGCGAGCTCGAACCGCCTGCTGCGTCTGGTCAACCAGATCCTCGACCTGGGCTCACTGAGGGCCGGAAAGCTCCGATTGGATCTTCGCCAGACCGATCTCCGTCGCGTGGTGGAGACCGCGGTGGAAGAGATCCGGCCGTTGGCGGAAGACGGAAAGCTCAAGCTCGAGATTTCGATCCCTGAGAGCATTCCAAAGATCATGGCCGACGAAGAGCGACTCACCCAGGTGCTCTTGAACTTGCTCGGGAACTCTGTAAAGTTTACTCAGGCCGGCGGGACGATCACGGTGGACGTCCGTATCGACGCGGGCCTCGCCGTGGTGAGGGTGGCCGATACCGGGGTCGGGATCGCCCCCCACCTCGTGCCGAAGATCTTTGACCGTTACGAGCAGGTTCACAAGGGCCGCGGCGGCACCGGGATCGGCCTTGCGCTGGTGAAGGGATTCGCGGAAGCCCATGGCGGAAGGGTCTGGGTGGAGTCGGAACAGGGGCGTGGGAGTTGCTTTGCGTTCTCCATTCCCGTAGAGGGACGAAGCTAGGAAAAGCCCCGGCTCGAACCGGACAAGCGACGGCGTGAAATGAAATACGAGTTTTTCAATACCATACTGATGGGGACACGGCCGAGGCGCGCGATCTGGCTCTTCGTCTCCATGGCGCTATCGGCGTGTAGCCTGTTTTCGGCCGCGCCGGATGCGATCAGGCGCGGTGAGGCCGACCGGATGGTGAAAGAGGCTGAAGACCAGGTGAGGAACGGCGAGTACCCCGCCGCGGCGCGGCTGTTTGAGGAGGCCATCAAACGCTTTCCCAATTCTCCGGCTCACGATCGAGCGCTCTACGGTCTCGCCCGCACCCTTGTCATTCCCGATAACGGCGGACGCGATTATCGCCAAGCCCACCTCTACTTTGATCGCCTGGTCCGGGAGCACCCCGACAGTGTCTACGCCCCGGATGCTCGCGCGTGGCGAGGCCTCCTCTCGGTCTACCTCGCCCGAACAGAGGAAACCGAGCGGCTCAAGCAGGACATCGAGCGGCTGAAGAAGATCGACATCGAGATGGAGCGGCCACGCCGACGATGATGCGGCGAACCGGTGGCGTATGACCGCGAGTGTGCTGATTGTCGATGACGATCACGCGATCCTCTCCGTGCTTGAGATGCGGTTAGAGGCGATGGGGTGCGGCGTGACCGCGGTCAGAGATCCGCGCGATGCGTTGGGCTATCTGAAGGAGCGGACCTTTGATCTGGCGCTGGTCGATCTTATGATGCCGGAAATGGACGGGATGGAGCTCATGGAGGCGGCCCACCAGATCCAGCCGCGTTTGCCGGTGCTGATCATGACCGCTCATGGCACGATCGACAACGCGGTGGCCGCCATGAAGCGCGGCGCCTTCGACTACCTCTCCAAGCCGTTCCGGACCGAAGAGCTGACCACGCGCGTGAACCGAGCGCTCGCGGAGCGGCGTCTCACCCGCGACATGGAGCGCTTCCGCGCGATGGGGCGCCTGCTCGCCTCAACGGGCGCGCCCGAAACGATCCTCCGGGCGATCATCGAGGCCGCGCTGGAAGCGACCGATGCTCAGGGCGCGGCCTTGCTCCTCGCGGAAAACGGCGTGCTTCGTCCCACCGCGCATCGCGGTCCCTGGTCTGAGCCGCCCGCCGCGTTCACTCAGGTCGCAGAGGAGACAATGTCGGCGCTCAGCCCGCTGGCGCGGGCTTCCGATCTCAACGGGGTGCTCGTCGGGGCCCCCTTGCTCGTGGACGAGCGCCCGGTCGGCGCGCTCGTCATCGGGCTCCCCCAACATTACCGTGTGACTGACGAGGACCTTTCGGTCCTGGCGCTCTTCGCGGCCCAGGCCGCGGTCTCCGTGAAGACTGCCAACGATCTCTCACGACTCCGGAGCGGAGCGCTGACCGCGCTCGGGCGGATGGCGACCCAGGTGGCTCACGAGATCAAGAACCCGTTGGGCGGCTTGAAGCTCTACGCGCTCCATCTGGAGCGGAGGCTTCAGCGCCAGGGCGACCCCGAAGGGCGGGAGCTGGCCCAGAAGATCGCGAACGCGGTGGACCACCTGAGCGACACGGTCACGGATATCACCGCCTACGGCCGCCCGGTCCGGCTGAGCCGGGAGCCCGTGCCCTTCAATCGCTTTCTGGATGACTGCCTGGCGTTGGTGCAGGACCGGATCGACGCCAAGCAGGCCAGAGTGGTCCGGCAGTACGATTCGTCACTCCCCGACGCGATGGTCGACCCTCGAGAGCTCAAGAAAGCGCTGCTGAACTTTCTCGTGAATGCGTTGGACGCGATCCAGCCTCACGGAGAGCTGCACGTCGGCACCCAGCGTCACGAGGGAGCGGTGGAAGTCACCGTTCGCGACAACGGCGAGGGCATGACCCCCGAAGTGCTCGCCCGAATTTTCGAGCCGTTCTTCACGACAAAGGAAAAAGGCACCGGGCTCGGAATGAGCATTGCCAAAGGCGTGGTCGAGCTGCATGGCGGCCAGCTCACCCTAGAGTCCACGCCAGGGAAGGGCACCACGGTTCGCGTGACGCTTCCGCTGGAGACCGCGCGATGAGCAAGGGCCGGATCCTCATCGTCGATGATGAAGAGACCATCGCCGACAGCCTCGAGCTGATTCTTGGGGGCGAGGGCTATGCGGTCAAGAGCGTCGGCACCGCGTCTCGGGCCTTCGCTGAAGTGGAGCGCGGCGCCTGGGACCTCGCGATCGTCGATCTCGTGCTTCCGGATTTCGACGGGCTCGATCTGCTTCGACGTCTGAAAGTGCAAGATCCGAACCTCGAGGTCATCATGATCACCGGGCACGGCTCCATCCCGAAGGCGGTGGAAGCGATGAAAGAGGGCGCCTACTCCTTTGCGCAGAAGCCGTTCACACCGGACGAGATCATTCTCCTCGCGGGGAAGGCGATCGAGCGAAAAGCCCTGGTGGCGGAGACCTGGGACCTCCGACGCCGGCTGGCCGATCAGTTGGGTGTGGCCAAAGTGATCGGGCGGTCCCCGACGATGCGAAAGGTGTTTGAGCTGATCGAGGCCATTGCCCCGTCGGACGCCAGCGTCCTGATCGTTGGGGAGAGCGGGACCGGAAAAGAGCTGATCGCCAACATCGTCCATGAGCAGAGCCCTCGCTCCCGATCGCCGTTCATCAAGATCAACTGCGCGGCGCTGCCGAAAGATCTGATCGAGTCCGAGCTGTTCGGGTATGCCAAAGGCGCATTCACCGGCGCCACGACCGAGAAGCCGGGGCTGCTGGAAGAGGCGAACCACGGCTCGCTCCTCCTCGATGAGATCATCGAGATGCCAGCCGCGTTGCAGGCGAAGCTCCTCCGCGTGATCGAGGATCGACAGTGCCGTCGCTTGGGATCGTCGCGGAGCGTTCCGGTGGACTTCCGGCTGATCTCCGCCACGAATCGTCTCCCAGAGGCGGCGCTCAAGGAAGGCCTGCTTCGAGAAGACCTCTACTACCGGATCAACACGGTGGTGATCCACCTGGCGCCGCTGCGGGAGCGGGCTGATGACGTCCCGCTCTTGATCGAGCACTTCCTCTCACGCTTCAAGGAAAAGTACGGCAAAACGATCCATGGGATCAGTGACGGGGCTCGCCGGGCCCTCGAGCGCTTCTCCTGGCCCGGCAATGTGAGGGAGCTCGAACACGTCATGGAGCGGGCGGTCTTGCTCGCGCGCGGCTCGGAGATCGAGCTGTACGATCTGCCCGAGCAGGTCACCGGCGGGG
>DATEAO010000082.1:0-11544 GCA_035288345.1 Candidatus Methylomirabilota bacterium
CATCACACCACCGGCGATCGCCGCGCCCTGCCTCCCAGCCTGGATATACCCCTTGCGGTCAATAGCCAGACTGATCGCTTTTCGGACCTTCGGGTCCTTGAAGACCGGCCGCTTGAAATTGACCAAGATATGGTCGTTGACGTTGGTGGTCGTCTCGACGAGGACAAGCTGAGGCACGGCTCCCCTGATACCTTCAGCAATTATTCTTGCGACCTCAAACGGGTACGGGATGTCCTGGCGGCCTGCCTGAAGAGCGGAATATCGCGTGCCGCGATCCTTGATGATCGTATACCGAATCCCGTCGAGGTAAGGCCGCTCTTTGATGAAGTAATCCGTGTTTCTCGCCAGTTCGATCAGCTCTCCAGGACGGACCTCCTTGAGCTTGAACGGCCCGGTGCCGACACACTTGGTCCTCAGCTCAGACACCGGAACGTGAGCGGGATAGATCGGCGAGTATCCCGAGGCGAGCATCATGAGGAATGAGGGCTGCGGGCGCTTGAGGCGGAAGAAGATGGTGTGAGGATCGGTCGCGTCCAGAGACACCACGTTCTCGTACCAGAGCTTGCGCGGGTTGACTCGAAGCTTGGACGTCACCCCCTCGGCTTCTCGCACGGTGTCGAAGGTGTGCTTCACATCTTTGGAGGTAAATGGCCGGCCGTCGTGCCACCTCACGTCCTTCCTCAGGAAGAAGACCAGTGTCTTCCCCCCATCCTGCCACGACCACTTCTCGGCCAGCTCGGGAATGATCGTCTCCATGCTCTCCTGCTTTTTCAGCGGATCGAAGAGCACCAGGTTGGAGTAGCACGGCATCATCGGCCAAACCGTGGAGATCGTGGCCTCCTCGTGGATCGAGAAGCTGGGCGGCGCCTCGATCAATGTGGCGTTGAGGACCCCACCAGACTTCGGGGCAGAACTCGCCGGTTGAGCCCAGAATACCAACAGCCCGAACAGGGCCAGCGCTACCGATCTTCCCCAGAGCACGCAACGAGAGGGCCTCGCCATTTCTCTGCCTCCTTTTATCCGAACCCAGGATGGCTCGGAATTGGTCGACGATCTGGCAGGAATCTGGGTCAGATTGTTCGCCAAACTGGGTGGTTCGTCAAGAGTTGATTGCTCGCGATAGTTCCCCGTCCAGAGAAATCCTTTTGCATTTTTAGAACACACACCGTACGCTAGCTGATCGTGGCCCAAGCGTCCGCACTTTCGAAACCGGCTCAAGCGTTCAGCGCTCTTCGTCATCCCGACTACCAGAAATACTATCCCGTTACTGTCCTCTCCATGACGGCGGACAACATCGAGCACGTTATCAGCTACTGGGTCATCTTCCAGCAGTTCCATTCGCCGGCCCTCGCGGGCTTTGCGGTGATCAGCCACTGGCTCCCCTTCCTTCTTCTCTCCTTCTACGCGGGGTCCCTGGCAGACCGGTTCGACTGCAGGCGGTTGATTCAGATCTCTCAACTGCTCTTCATGGTGGCTTCGCTCGCGTGGGGCCTGCTCTTTCTCACGGGGACACTCCGGGCTTGGCACGCCGCGGTGATGCTCTGCATTCACGGTCTGGCCGGCGTGATCCTCGCGCCGGCTGACCAGTTGATCATCTACGACATGGTCGGCCGAGACCAGTTGCCGAGCGCGATTCGACTCACCTCGAGCGGCCGCAATCTCGCCCTCCTGCTGGGCCCGGCAGTGGGCGGGGCCTTCATGCAGCTCCTGGGACCGGCTCAGGGGCTCCTGGTCAACACGCTGATCTACGTCCCCCTGATCCTCATGATGTGGGTGCTCCCACACACCGGCCATCTCCATCAGCGCATCGATCCGCGCAGCCTCTCCGGCATCGGCTTGTCCGAAGCCAAGCGGGTCTTGCAAAAGGTGCGTCACGACCATCGCATCATCACCATGATTGCGCTGACGGGCGCTTCGTCATTCTTTGTCGGGCTGGGGTTTCAGGCCCAGATGCCCGAATACGCTCACCACTTCGGAGCGGACGACAGCGGTGCCCAGTATGCCGCCTTGCTTGCCGCGAACGCGGCTGGCGCCATCATCGGTGTGGTCCTGCTCGAGAGCACCCACGTGCTCCCACCCACCGTGCGAACGGCGATTGTCGGCGCGATCCTCTGGAGTCTCGTGATCATTCTCTTCTCAGCGGCCTCGACCTACATCGTCGGACTGACGCTGCTGGTCGTCGCAGGCATCTTGAATATCACGTTCTTGTCGACCGCTCAAACGTTGGTCCAGCTCCACGCGCCGCCCGATCTCAGGGGGCGCGTCGTCGGCCTCTACAATACAGGAAGCCTGGGGCTTCGAGTGGGAAGCGGGCTGACGGTCGGCGTCCTCGGAAGCGTGATTGGCGTGCACTGGTCGTTGGGGTTGAGCGCCGGGATACTCATGTTCACCGCCCTCGGACTTCTGGTCTACGACGTTGCCGCCCGTCGCAAACCGTTCGCGGCATCTTAGCAGGCTGCTGAAAAAGGCCCATCTGCGGCGAAGGCTTTCCTCGGAGGGGGGCACGCCCCCCTTTCCGAAACCTCCCCCAAAGCTTGCGCGGGCGAAGCCCGCGCTCGAACGGCGAATGGGGTCGCTCGTCGTTGCAACGTACATCTAAGTACACCTCACTCCGCGCTTCCTCCTGCCTGCCGGCAGGCACGGCGCCGCCTTGCATCTGGACCTTTTTGAGCAGCCAGCGGCTATAATAGCAGGTGTTTTTGAACACCTGTGAGGGCATCTAAAGAAGCGCCCCGAGAGGGGATCGAAAAATGGCGAGAGCAGGCCGCGTGATCCTCGAAAGGGGTAACGACGTGTGCGTACAGAAAGAAGGAGGGGGCGATGGACAGCTTTCAGATCTTCCAGCTCCAGGTAGTGCTCAGTATCATCGTCTACGCGCTGATCGCGAAGTGGTACGTGGCTCCGCGCTTGGCCGCGCTGCCGCTTCACGTAGCGCTGATGCCGTTGCTTTTTCTCCACGCCTTTCGCCACCTGGGAATGGTCTTTCTGGTTCCCACGGTCGCCGGATCCTCGGTGCCAGACGCCTTCGCGTTTCCTGTGGCGTACGGTGACTTGGTGGCGGCGCTGCTGGCACTTCTCGCAATCATCGCGCTCCGGTATCGATGGCCTCTGGCAATCGCCCTCACCTGGCTCTTCAACATCGAGGGAACAGTGGATCTCCTCCACGCATTCTATCAAGGCTTTCGTCTCAGGCCTGAGATCGGGGCGGCGTGGTACATCCCAACTTTCATCGTCCCCGCGTTGTTCGTCACCCACTACATGATCTTCTGGCTGCTCGTTAAGCGCTCCCGCTGAGGTAGCTCTTCCACTACTCACGCGTTTGGTGCCAGTTCGTGTAGCCCTCTTGACTTCATCCTCAATATTTAGTAGTTTATGGCCGCAATCATTAGTCCGAGAACTGGAGGGCTCAGAAGCATGAGGGGCTTCGTGCCGACACCTGAAGCCATCGTCGATGCGATGGTAAAGCAGCTCTTCAGGAAGTGTCCACCGCGCAAGGGGTCACGCCTCCTTGATCCGGGATGCGGGCACGGGGCCTTCATCGAAGGCGTCCTTCGCTGGTGTCGTCGCAACAACGCCCCACGGCCTGAGATTGTCGGTATCGAGCTCGACTCCGAGAAAATCAGGGAGACGAGGAGCAAACTCCGGGGGGAACCGAACGTCATCATCATTCAGGGTGACTTCCTGACGATCCAGCCAGAGTCGTTTGACTATATCGTGGGGAATCCGCCCTACGTAGCGATCGAAGAACTATCCGAAGAAGAGCGTGCCCGCTACCGTAGACTGTTCGACACGGCACGGGGGCGCCTTGACCTGTATTTGCTCTTCTGGGAGCGCGCTCTCCGGCTTCTCCGCCCGGAGGGGCGGCTCGTGTTCATCACGCCCGAGAAGTTCGCCTACGTGGAAACTGCGCGCCCTCTTCGGGAAATCCTTTCTCGGTTCCAGGTTGAGGAGATCTTCTTCGCGCCGGAGGACACGTTCCCGGGTCTTACGACCTATCCGACGATCACGACGGTCGTAAACCGGATGCCGTCGGAGCCTACGGTCGTCAAGACCAGAGACGGTGAGCGGAAATCGGTTCATCTGCCCCCAGGCAGCGAGTCGTGGCAACCCGTGATTCAGGGCTCATTCGAACTCGTCGGCGCTCGGACGCTTGAGGACTTGGCGCTCCGCGTGAGCTGCGGCGTGGCAACCGGGGCCGACCAGATGTTTGTGCTGGCGACGGCCCAGCTCTCGTCGAATCTGAAGCGACTTTCGTATCCGACCCTGGCAGGACGGGAATTGCGCCTCGGGAAGCCTCTTCCTGAGGCCCGCTGCCGGATGCTCACGCCCTACGACCAAGAGGGCCGCCTCTTGCCGGAAGAACGCCTCGCGGCGCTCGGCGAGTATCTGAATCGACCTGAGGTCAGAAGGCGCCTAGAAGCCCGAACTTGTGTTCAGCGGAAGCCGTGGTATGCCTTCCACGAGACGCCACAGCTCAGCGAGATCCTGCGCCCCAAGCTACTGTGCAAGGACGTTACGCGGGAGCCATTCTTCTGGATCGACCGTCAGGGCGACATCGTCCCCCGGCACTCGGTCTACTACGTGGTGCCGCAGGCGTCCGATCTCCTTGATCCGCTGGCCGACTTCCTGAACTCAGCAGAGGTTCGCTCTTGGCTGCGGTCTCACTGCCAGCGAGCGGCAAACGGCTTCCTTCGGGTCCAGAGCAGTGTCCTCAAGAAGCTCCCAGTGCCGGATGACCTCGGCGCGCTGGTCAGATCGCGAGCTGTCTCGGTGTAGCCCATGACCGCACGCAGCGGTCGTGGTGCAGTGGCAAATCCGTTCGACGACGTGATCAAGGCGATCCGCGCCGCAGGCTACCACAACCATCGTCTTGAGCAACATTCGGATCTTCTGAGCGCTGGAATCTTTCGCGATCTCGTGAAGCGTTGCCCGCAGATCGCTAGCGATTATCGTTCAGGCCGCATTGCATGCTGGTACAACGTACCCGCTCCTGGGGCTCGCGGGCGAAGGGTAGACCTCTTCGTTGGCGAACCAAGCCCAAGCGGTAAGTACAATGCTCGGGGAGCGCGAATCTGCGTGGAGAACAAGAGCGTCATCACCGCTCACCGTAACAAAACCAACCGGCTCGACGATCTCGACGAAGTTGTGCGGGGGACCCATCGCGTCAAGCCAGAAAGCATCATCGTCGCTACCGTTCTGGTCGGCACCGCTCTGACAGTTCTCAACATCCCGGACCACGTAAGAAAACGGTACAGGAATCGACCCGACCTCTTCGAGAGTAAAGTTCTCCCAAGGTTGTCGAAGGGGGACCAATCCCTCTGGCGCGAGTTCAAGTTCGCCGTGAGTCGGAACCGCGAGAACGACCCGCAGAAGACTGTCGATGCGTTTCGGACACTCCCGACCCGCGCCCCAGGGCACACGCATGTTCTCGGGTACGACTTCATCCTGTTGGCGCCAGTCTTCATCGACAACGTGAACCCACCGCGCATCAACCGCAAAAACACATTCGGTATCGACGTCGACCGGGAGTACCAGCGGATGCTGGAGACGATCTGTCGCGCCTACGAGGCGCGCTGGCATCTCTGACGCGCCGGGCTAAATTAGATCGCTTGTTCGCCCAACGTCTGCACGTTTGTCGGACGTTGGTCTTGGCTCCCACTTGTGCCGTGGCGAGATGCGAGCAGATCGAGGCCCGAGGGAGGAGGGCACCGGAGGTGTGCGTGGTTGTACATTGAGGATGCCCGACGACCGAGAACGAAGAGATGCGACGCTTATCGGCGCGGCGCTAGCGTCGGGAGAAGAGGTGGCGGGCGCGGGCCCATCCCTCCACGAGTCCGCCCGGGAGCAGCAGCACGACCAGCACAAACAGGGTGCCGAAGATCAGAAGATGGAACTCGACCAGTTGCACCGCCAGCGTTTCCTTCAGGATGACGTAAAAGAGCGCTCCCAACACCGGGCCGTGAATGGTCCCGACGCCGCCGATAAAGGCGATGAGGACGGCGTCAAAGGTCCAGACCGGGGAGAACGTGTGCTGGTGGTAGTAGCTCACGTGGTAGTACGCAAAGGCCCCGCCCGCAAGCCCGGCCAAGCTCGTAGAGACCGCGAGCGCCAGAAGCTTATGGCGGAACGCCCCGACGCCTGAAGCTTCGGCAGCCGCCTCATCTTCCCGCACCGCCCGCATCCCGAGCCCAACCCGAGACCGAACCAGCACCGCGACCACTGCAACGCAGAGGACCGCCAGGGCCAGCATGAGGTAATACCGCGGGACGAGATTGTAAGTCGCAAGCGACCTCGCGGGGATTGTCGAGATCTCCGGGAGGAGATTCCCGACGGTAATTCGCAGGATCTCGGCGAGGCCGAGTGTCCCGATCGCGAAGTAGGCGCCCCGCAGACGGAAGGCGGGGCCGCCGATGATCAGACCTAGCAGAGTCGCCATCAGCGCGCCGGCAAGCAGCGCCAAGAGAAGCGGGGTGCCTCGCACCCAGAGTATCCGCGTGACAAGCGCTCCGAGGCCGAAGAACGCTGCGTGGCCAAGAGTGATCTGTCCCGCATAGCCGCCAAGCAAATTCCAGCTCTGGGCGAGGGCCACGGCAAGGAAAATTTGGACCCCAAGGTTGAGCAGGTCGTCGCGCCCGATCACGAGGGGAACCGCCGCGAATCCCACCGTCAGCGCAATTCCTCCCAGGAGGAGCTTCATCCGCGACCGCCAAAGAGGCCCTGAGGGCGGGCCACGAGAATGATGAGGAAGAGGACCAGGCCCACCACCTCGCGATACGGTCCGCCCAGAACGACCACACTTGCGGCTTCGGCGAGCCCGAGCAGAATCCCCCCGGCGAAGCTTCCAAAGAGCGAGCCGAGCCCTGACAGCACCACGACAATCAGCGCTTTCAACGTCCATTCGATGCCGATCGACGGACTGATGGAATAGGAGACGCTGACGAGTCCTCCGGCTATCCCCGCCAGCGCCGTTCCCAGGGCAAAAGCGAGAAGGTAGGTTCTCCCGACCGGCACTCCCATGAGGGCCGAGGCCTCCCAGTCTTCCGCGGTCGCGCGAATCGCGCGGCCCCAGCGAGCCTTTGCGAGAAAGAGGTGCAGGGCCGCCAAGAGCGCAAACGCAAGCACCAGGCTTGCAAGACGGACAAGCGGGACTGAAAATACTCCAATCTTCAGCACCGTGCCGGCGTACTCCGTGGTCACCGAGCGCTCGTCCGCGGTCCAGAGCCGGATCGCCAGGGTGTGAAAGACCAGGGTAAGACCGAATCCGATGAGCAGCGAGTTCTTGATGCGGATCTCCTCATGGGCTTTCACCACGAATTGGAAGAGCGCCCAGTAGAGGACGATCCCAAGCACAAACAGCGCCGGGCCGACGCCGAGGAGAGAGAGAAACGGATCCACGCCCCAGAGGGCAAAGAGCCAGAAGGTGCCATATCCCCCCAGCATGAGCAGCTCCCCATGAGCGACGTTCAGGACTCTCAGCACTCCAAAGGTCAGCGAGAGACCCGCGGCCGCGAGGCCATAAAGCCCTCCAACCAGAACGCCCAGGATCAACTGTTGAGTCAGAATCATCCGCTGTGCTCACTCACTCTGTTTCCCGCTCTTCGCTTCACACTCCCCTCACCTTTATCCTCTCCCCTCAAGGGGAGAGGGCTGGGTGAGGGGTACGCTTCACCCTTCACGTCGCTAAACAAAGGCCTGGCCGCCGTCGACGAGGAGAGTCTGTCCCGTCATGAAGTCGCTCTCAGAGGACGCCAGGAAGAGAATCGTCCCCACCAAGTCCTCCGGTTTCTCGACGCGCTTGAGGCAGCGGCTCTCGCTCATCTGCTCGTGGCGCGCGCGAACCGCGTCGGTCAGCTCATCCTCACTCATCGTGAGGCCAGGAGCCACCGCGTTCACCGTGATCCCGAACTCTCCGAGCTCCCGCGCTAGGGCGCGCGTGAACCCGATCACGCCAGCTTTGGATGTGACGTAGTGCGCAAACCCACCCCGGCCGATAAACACGGTGGACGACGAGATGTTGATGATCTTGCCGGTCCGGTTCGCTCTCATCGAAGGGACCGCCGCGCGGCTGCAGAGGAAGAGGCCCCGCAAATTCACGGCCATCATCCGATCCCACTCGGCGAGGGGGATCTGATCAAATGTGGCGCGCGCGACCGGCACAGGACGAAGATAGAAGGCCGCGTTGTTGATGAGGACATGAATGGCGCCAAATCGGTCAAGCGTCGCGCGGGCCATCAGCGCGACACTCTCTTCCTTTGTCACATCCGTGTGGATCGCAATAGCTTGACCGCCCTGCCCCACGATCTCATCCTTGACGGTGATCGCCGCCTTCTCGTCAATGTCGGCGACCGTCACACGCGCGCCCTCGCGAGCGAGCCCGGCGCAGTACGCGCGGCCGATCCCGTGCCCTCCACCGGTTACGATCACCGTTCGTTGATCAAGTCGCCCCATGGCTGCCTCTGATTCTAGATTTTGGATTTTCGCTTCACGCTTCGCCCTTCACGTTCACACTTCACTCTTCACGTCCTCTCACCGGGCCAGAGGACCGAGATACGCCGCTCGGACGTGATCGTCGTGAAGGAGAATGCGTCCCTCTCCTTCTCCCACAATTCTTCCACCCTCGAGTATGTAGGCTCGTTGCGCCAGGGTCAGAGCGGCCTGAACATTTTGCTCGACGAGGAAAATGGTCATCCCCTGCCGATGGAGCTCGCTGAGGACGGAAAAGATCGTCTCAACGATCCGAGGCGCCAGGCCGATCGAGGGCTCATCCAACAGGAGAAGGCGAGGCCCCCCCATCAAGGCCCGTCCGAGCGCGAGCATCTGCTGCTCCCCCCCGGAGAGCGAGCCTGCAAGTTGACGCTCGCGCTCCCGGATGTGCGGGAAGATCTGGTAGACCTGCTCAAGCCGTGCCGGCTTCTCGGCCTGGGACCGTTTGGTGAACGCCCCCAGCTCGAGATTTTCTCTCACCGTCATCCGCGCGAACAGCCGGCGTCCTTCCGGAACAAGCGCCATTCCTCGCTCGACGATTTGATGGGCAGGAACACCGGCAAGCGGCTTGCCTTCCCATCGAATCGATCCTGCCCGAGGGGTCAGCAATCCGGCCACGCTCTTCAGGAAGGTCGTTTTCCCGGCGCCATTCGGCCCAACCAATGCCACAGTCTCTCCCGAACGCACCGTTAGACTGACTCCATGGAGCGCCTGCAACGCGCCATAGCCGACCTCCAAGCCTTCAACTTCTAGCATGAGAGAATTCCGGAAGCCCGCACACTCGGGGTCCGGGGTTCGGGGTCCGGGGTTCGCATTTCAGATCCCCAATTCCCATTTCCGATTCGCGACTCCCGAAGGGCAGTGAGGCGAAGCACGTCGGCGGGACGCTGGAGTCCATCAGCTCACTGAGCTTCCCAGGTAGACCTCGACGACTTTGGGGTCGCGCGCCACCGCTGCCGGTGGGCCTTCGGCGATCTTCTCGCCGGCGCTGAGGACCACAATGCGGTGCGAAAGGTCGAGCATCGCCCAGACAATATGCTCCACGAGGATGAGGGTGAGCCCCTGGCCATGCAGGTTGCGGATCAGGGTCATCGCCTCGACTGTTTCCGCGGGTGTGAGGCCCGCCATAAACTCATCAAGCAGGAGCAGACGGGGCGAGGTGGCCAGCGCTCTGGCAAGCTCCACGCGCTTGCGGTCCATCACGGTCAGCTCGTGGGCGAGGCGATCACTTCGGCTATTCAATCCGATCGAGGCCAGTAGCTCGTCGGCTTTCGCCCGGGCGGCCGCGCCGGTCAGCCGCTGGCACCCGTACCCAAGGCCGACGAGCACATTCTCACGAACCGAGAGCCCAAGGAATGGTCGAACCAATTGGAAGGTGCGCGCGACTCCACGATGGCAGATCCGGTTTGGCGGCAGTCCCGTGATCGGTCTGTCGAGAAACCGGATCTCACCAGAGTCTGGGGCAAGGGCTCCGCTGACAAGATTGAAGAGCGTGGTTTTGCCGGACCCGTTGGGTCCCATGATCCCAAGGACTTCACCAGCTTCAACTTCGAGACTCACCCCTCGCACGGCTGCGACACCGCCGAAGCTTTTGGAAACCTTCTCAAGCGTGAGTAGCGGCATTCTTGAACTCGAGGGCGGGGAAAGTGTAGACGCAGAGTGACTCTCGCGCAATAGGTTTGATCACCGACGTGGCTGCAGCCCGGAGACTCCTTACGAGGGTCGGGAGGGACATGAAGTCGGAACGCTCAAGACTCCTTCATTGGAAAGAGGGCCGCCTTGCTCGACCGCTCCGGTCCCTCAAGACTGTTGAGAAGGGGGTAGAGAGCGACACCGCACTCCCTGCAACGCAGTGATTGTTCCGAGAGAGGAGTTGAAAGGGGGGGCGTCTACGCCCCCCCTTTTCAATAGATTTACCTCTGGCCCCACGGCGGCGCGGGGTAGCCAAACGCGGCAGTCGCGAAGTCTTTGGGCCAGACCAGCTCTTGCTTTCCCTTCAGCCATTGCTGGACAAAGACCCTGACCTCACCGGTCCCATCTTGCCGAAAGCGCACTGGCCCTACCACGGTTGTCATGTTCGTGGCCGCGACGGCGTCGCGGATCTTGCCACGGTCCAAGGCCCCGGCCCGTGTGATCGCGTCGGCCAGAATCTGGACCGCAGCATAGGAGGGGCCGACGATAGGATCAGCAGGGCGATTCGCCCGCTTCTGATGGGCTTCGTTCAGCTCGGCCACCTTGGGGAAGCGCGCCGCGAAATGCCAGCCCGGTGAGAGCAAGACATAATCGCCGTCCTTCGAGAGGTTCTTTCCCCACACCGGCGGGTCTGGCGCCCGGATGAAGACGTAGGCCTTGGGGTTGAAGTCCAGCTCCTTCATCTGCTTGAAGATCGTCATCCCGTCAGGGGGATTGGGCAAGCCTAAGACAAGCTCGGCCCCGGCGGATTTGGCCTTCAGGATCAGGTCGGAGAAGTCCTTCGAGCCGGGCGCGTACTCACCACTGGCCACGATCTGGTAGCCATGTTCCTTGGCATTGGCCTCCCACAAACCTCCCATTTCCCTCCCCCAATCGGTCTTCTCGATGAAGAGCGCGACCTTCTTGGGGCGCTGAGCCGCAGGGATCGAGCCATCGAGAAAGACAAACGTCTCCTTCGCGAGATCGGGAGATTTTGGAAACGGGGAGAAGAGATAACGGAAGCCTTGCTTGTGAATGCCGTAGAACGCGAACGCCACCCCGAGATAAGGAATCTTATTTTTCTCGGCGATAGAGGCGGCGGCCGCATGGAGGTCCGAGCCAAAACCACCGAGATAGGCGACAACGCCTTGGGCTGCCAGCGTCTCGAGGCGGGCCACCGTCTTGGTGGGGTCCGACTCATCGTCCAGCATGATCAGCTCGAGCGGCATCTTCTGCCCTCCGACCGCCACGCCGCCCGCGGCGTTGATCTGCTCCACCGCAATCTCATACCCTGCCTTGTTTTGAGCCCCACCACCGGCGTATCGCCCCGTGAGCGGGACGACGGCGCCCACCTTGATCGTCTGGGCCGCTGCCTCCAGCCCCACCCCG
>DATEAO010000083.1:0-15884 GCA_035288345.1 Candidatus Methylomirabilota bacterium
TCGATCTCCACGACTCGTTTCCCGAGCGGGAGGGCCCGTAACACACGTGCCCTGGCGTGGCCATCGGCAAGCTGGAGATTCGCGCCGACCCGACAGCGCTTCGCCGGCCGCGTCAATGCCTCCCAGCAATGGTTGTCCACCTCACGCAGCAGCAGCAGCTCAACGCCGCGTCCACCCTCCTCCAACTGGCCGCTGAGGCGGGCGGGGATCACTCGGCTTTGGTTCACCACCAGGCAGTCTCCAGCGTGTAAAAGCGTCGAGAGATCCCGAAACATTCGGTCCTCGCGCTCACCAGACTGACGCGAAAGCACAAGGAGTCGGGACCCGTCCCGCGTCTCAGCGGGATACTGAGCGATCAGCTCAGGCGGGAGTTCATAATCGAAGAGAGCAAGCTCCATAGTCCAAAAAATAGCTTTCAGCGCTCAGCCATCCGCGGCCAACCACGGGGACTGGAATCCCTGTTGTTGCATTCCGAAGCTGATCGCTGAAGGCTGATGGCTGACTACTTTAGTGTGGTCAGTTGGGTCCCGGGATAGTAGTACTCAAGGATCTGGCGAACAGTGTAGCCGCGCTCCGCCATCTCTTTGGCCCCCCACTGAGAAAACCCGACCCCGTGGCCATACCCTCGGCCTTCAAAGCGAGCCACCTCGCCATCAACGGCCACGCCGAAGAGGGTGCTTTTGAGCGTCTCGTACCCGACCATGCGCCGGAAGTCGTTTCCGCTCACGAGGGTTTGACCACCGGTGTGGAGAATAGCCAATTTCGCAACTCGCAGTGACGGGCTTCGCTCTGCCACTTCAATGCCAGTGATGCTTCCGGTGACAAGGCCGTTCTTCTTCAAGAGGTCACGAAGACTATCGAGTCGAAGCTCCATGCTCCATTTGACGTGCGGCCCACTGCCGGAGAACTCGTCCCGAATCCCCGGCAGCGAAGGAAGCCATCCCGAGAAGACCGCTTGAGGCTGCTCAGTGCGGCCTCCGCTCTCCGCATGGTAGAACGACGGAAAGAGCCGCCCACTCCACGTGAGCACCGCTCCGGCAGTGTCTCGAACCGCGCTCCAGTGCGGGGACGAGGGGTCCACCCGTCCCAGGAAGAGCTGGTGCGCCGTCGTTGCGACAACGTGATACGGCTTCGCGTGGTTGAGCTGCCGGTGATAGGCGGCATACGTTCGAGTGACGATGGCTTGCGCCCTCAGCACCTCCATCGGCCACTTTTCGGGGACCTCACCCCGGAGCGCCCCGACCAGATACTCTTCGAACGGAAGCTCGTTCACGAGGACGAGCGTGTTTCCCTGGCGCCAGATCTCGAAGCTGCCGCGGTACTCGCGCCCGCCGATTTTGAAAGTGGAGGAGCCCACAGGCTCGATCCGCACCACCGGAACAGGGAAGCGGGTGCCCCCGACTTCGAGATCGCTTCGGAGCGGAATGATCTTGATCGGCGATCTCTGAAGCGTCACCGCCTGTCGGCCCGCCTGGTCACTGACGCGGATCGGGGCCCCGCTCACCTCGAGCGTCTCGGCCCCTTCGATCAACGCCACGCGGATGCTACCGGCCGATGCGTCAGGCGGGAGCCACACGAACGCGAGCAACGCGAGGAGCGCGAAGAGAGATCTGGGTCGCCGGGTCATCGCCGGAAGAAGAGCGAGAAGAGAACGGTCAGGATCACGCTCACCAGGATCGAGGTCGCCAGCGGGAAGTAAAAGTGCCAATTCCCGCGCTGAATATTGATATCACCGGGGAGCCGTCCGATCCAAGAAAACTTGTCGGAAGCGCTGCCGAGCAGCCAGAGAATGCCTCCGACGACGACCAACACGACCCCCAGGCCGATCAGAAGCTTCCCCGCACCACCCAGTTCGCTCATGGGCATTCACCGGGGTATTGTATCTCGATCGCCTTCCGGAACAGCCTGTTTACTGAGCGCTGCTGATCCTCAGAAGGAGAGTTGCCCTGTCCCGCTCGGCAGCGTATATCCGAGGTGCCGGTAGGCCTGCGGTGTCGCCTTGCGGCCGTTCGGCGTGCGGATGAGGAACCCGATCTTGAGGAGAAACGGCTCAACCATCTCTGCCAGGGTCTCGCCCTCGTCGTTGATGGTGGCGGCCACAGCCTCGATCCCCACCGGCCCGCCACCGTACTGCTCGATGATGGCGCTCAAAAAACGCCGGTCGAGGCGATCAAGGCCGCAGCGGTCCACGCCTTCCCGGTCCAGCGCGTCACGGGCCACCTCGCCCGTGATGCTTCCATCGCTCTTCACCTGCGCGTAATCTCGTGCGCGCCGAAGAAGTCGATTGACAATGCGCGGAGTACCGCGAGCACGGCGCGCGATTTCCATTGCCCCCTCCGGGGTAATGGGAACGCTCAGAATTGATGCGGAGCGGGTAATGATTTGCGTCAGCTCGGCCTCAGAGTAAAAATCGAGGTGATGAAAGATCCCGAAGCGCTCGCGGAGCGGGGACGAGAGCAGCCCGGGACGCGTCGTCGCCGCGACCAAGGTGAAGGGCTTCAGCGAGTAACGCAGCGTCCTCGCGTGAAGCCCTTTGTCGATCACGAAGTTCACCGAGAAATCTTCCATCGCGGGGTAGAGCAGCTCCTCGACGATGCGCGGGAGGCGGTGGATCTCGTCGATGAAGAAAACGTCACCCTGCGCCAGGTTTGTGAGGATCCCCATCAGATCAGCGCCGCGCTCAAGCGCCGGCCCCGAGGTGGCCACCACGTGGGTGTCCATCTCATTGGCGAGAATGAAGGCCAATGTGGTCTTCCCGAGACCTGGTGGGCCGTAGAGGAGGACGTGGTCGAGGCTCTCGGCCCGCTGGCGCGCCGCTTCCACCGAGACCTTCAGGCTCCCAACGGTTTCTGCCTGGCCGATGTACTCATCGAGGCGCTGGGGTCTGAGCTGCAGCTCAGCCTGCGCCTCCTCAGGCAACGCCGTCCGGCTCAGGATCTGCGGCTCATCCATTATAATTCGGGGCCAGGGGTCCGGAGCCAGGGGTCCGAAGTCGTAGTTAAACCCGGGCTAGCTCTCATCACTGCGAACCCCGACTCCCGGACCCCGAACCCCGCTCTCTCTGCGGCTGCGGTAGATCTCGTCGAAGAGCGCCTCGGGGGAGTCGATCGCGGGGTTTCGCTTGAAGGCGTCCTCGATGAGCTGCGCCGCCTCGCTCGGCCTGTGCCCCAACTGCTTGACGAGCACCTCCCACACCATCCCCTTCAAGTCCTCCGCTTCGTCCTTGGCGACCGGCTCGATCATAGCGGGCTTCCCCTCGGTCATGAGCGCGAACTTCGCCACCTTGGATTGGAGCTGGGCCACAATGTTGCGCGCCTTCTGAGGCCCGATCCCCGGCAGCCCACGGAGATATTTCTCATCCTGACGGGCGATGGCTTCGGCCATCTCGCCGATGGGACGGGTGAGCGAACGGGCGGCCGCCATCGGCCCGATGTCCTTCACGGTCAGGAGCTTTTCGAAGAACTCTTTCTCGATCTCGCTGAGGAAGCCAATGAGCATCGGACGCGGCTGATCACGACTCGCGTGGTAGTAGATCACCAGGGAGAGGTCGCTGGCGCTCTCGTCGTCTCCAGCCGGCGACTCGGCGATTTCTCGCAGGGCGATCGGGGGAAGAAAGACTTCATACCCTACACCGCACGACTCCAGCACCACCCGGTCCTCGAGCTTGCGACGAAGCTTCCCTCGCAGAAACGCGATCATCGCGGGAGGCGGGTTCCCATGCGGGAGAGGCCGGTGAGCGCGAGGGCCAGAGCATCGGCCACGTGGCTTGGACGCGGGGCGCGTGCCAGCCCTAATCGCATCTGCACGCCGCGCTGAATCTGGCCTTTGGAGGCCGCGCCGTTCGCAGCTATCGCGCGCTTCACCTCGGCCGGCGCCAGAGGAAGCAGGGGCACTCCCGCTTGCCGGGCCGCCAGACAGATCACTCCTCGAGCGTGCCCCATCAGGATGGCGGCCTTGGGGAATTTGTACTCGCTGTAAAGA
The DNA here is from genome assembly GCA_035288345.1 of Candidatus Methylomirabilota bacterium. Lineage (GTDB taxonomy): Bacteria > Methylomirabilota > Methylomirabilia > Rokubacteriales > DATEAO01 > DATEAO01. Next base: position 3,982 of record DATEAO010000083.1, read on the forward strand.
TCCTCAATCACGACAAGCGTGGGCTTGAAGCGATCGAGGAGCTTCGAGACCTCCGTATGGAGCGCTTCCAGCCGCACCTCCAAGGGGTCAATGCGTGGGGTGATGATGACACCGCCGTGAAGGAGTGTGACGGAGCGACCGCACCGCTCTAGGACTCCGAACCCTGTCTCAACGAGCCCGGGATCGATTCCCAGCACCCGGGGCTCGGGGCTCGGGGCCAGGGGCTGGGCGGCCGGAGTTTGCGGTTCGAGGAGCTTTATTTCAAATTTCGATCTGCGAGCCCCGGACCCCGGACCCCGAACCCCGGCTCGCCGGGTTCCCTCCCCGCGGACACTGCGCGTCTCAGGCGGCAGAGACGGCGTCGATAATCTCATCCGGGATATCGAAGTTGGCGTAGACCGCCTGGACGTCGTCGTGCTCTTCCAGCTCCTCTATCAATCTCAGAACGTGTTGCGCATCCTTCCCCTCGACCTTGACCGTTGAGAGAGGGATCATTGTGACTTCCGCGCGGCCGATCGAGACTTTTTTCTCCTCGAGCGCTTTCCTCACGGTCTCCAGCTCTTCAGGTGTGGTCACGATCTCGAAGACTTTGTCTACCCGGCGGAGATCCAGTGCGCCGGCGTCGAGCGCAAGCGCCATCAGGTCATCCTCGCCGATCTTTCCCGCATCCACCTGGATAATCCCTTTCCGGTCGAACATCCAGGCCACGCACCCTTGAGCGCCCATGTTGCCGCTGTGCTTCTCAAAGGTGTGGCGGATCTCCGGCGCGGTTCGGTTCTTGTTGTCAGTGAGCACCTTCACCATGACCGCCACCCCGCCAACCCCATACCCTTCGTAGACAGTTTCTTCGTAGGTTTCGCCAGGAAGCTCGCCCGTCCCTTTCTGGACGGCGCGCTTCATGGTGTCAGCCGGCATGTTGACGCTCCTGGCCTCTTCGAGCGCCGCCTTCAGGCGCATGTTCCCCTTGGGATCACCTCCGCCGTTCCGGGCGGCCACCGTAATTTCTCTGATCAGCTTGGAGAAGAGCTTCCCGCGCTGCAGGTCGGCCTTCCCCTTCTTCCGTTTGATCTGAGACCACCGCGAGTGACCAGACATGTTTCCTCACCTACCTTCCCAGATTCTTAAAACGCGAGGCAAGACTTCTCGCAAGATCATTCAGGAAATCTCTTTTTTTCTAGCATGAATAGGAGATCAAGTCCAGGGAATTGGCCCGTTAAGCGCCGAGCGCAACTTCTGCTCTTACTGCCGGCTGCGGGTCCAGAAGCCCTGGGGGTCGTAACTCCTGATCCGCTGAAGCTCCGCCTCGGTCGGGGCCTCAGTTGTAGAAAGGGTGGGAGCGAGCCGAACTGGCCAACCGGTTTCAGCTTTGACCTTCTCGGCCATGACGCCAGGATGCACCGAGGTGAGCACCATCTCTTTGGTGGTGGGGTCGAAGCGGAAGAGCCCGAGCGTGGTAATCACGGCCACAGGACCTCCGCCCCGGAGTCCTACCGTTTGACGCCAGTCACCTCCCTCGCCATAGCCGGGCGAGGTCACATAATCCACTCGGGGCACCAGACGGCGCCGCTCATGGTTCATGATGATGATGTGGCGACGGGCCAGACTTGCGATGTCGCAAGCGCCTCCCGAGCCGGGGAGGCGGGTGATCTTGCCGTTGTCGTTCGTGACGGAGGTGTTCAGGTTCCCGAATCGGTCGATCTGAGCGCCACCGATGAATCCCAAATCCACACGGCCCGATTGGAGCAGCGCCATCACCTCCATCATCTCGCCGCACCAGGCGGCGCCGGTCACATTCGGGCCGTCGGACATCGTCGCGAGGAACTCGGCCGCCGGCGTGTCTCTGATCACGCCGTTCTCGAAGAGTCCGACGGCTTGCGGGGCGTGGGTGGCCTTGGCCAGGAGGAACGCCAGAAGCGGGAGCCTCATCCCGACGAAGACGACTTCGCCGTCGCGAATCTCGCGAGCCGCGACGACCACCATCAGCTCCTGGGGCGTGTACTCCATTTTGGATTTTCGATTTTGGATTGGGTTTAGGACCCGTACTCCACGGGGGCGGCGAGGCGGGAACGCTTCACGCGCAGCGCCTCCAGGCGATCCCGTCCCAGCTTGGTGAGATAGCCGTCATGGTCCTTGACATCGAGCACCCATTCATGGAGCCAGCCGAGAAAGTCCTGGCTGGCGCGCGTGCGCCGGGCGTACTCGGCGTAACTCTCGTGATCGCGGTTGTAGCAGCCCTGCACCGGCGAGGGGTGGCCAGCCCGGGGCGCATGGACCACAGCATTCACCCGAAAGCCCGGCACGACCACCCGGTTGGGATCGCTCCGGATGACATCGGCGTCCACGATCTCCTCGGCGAGCAGGATGGTATGACGGCTCGCCCTTGCCGCCGCCGCGCTGACGCCGGTCGGCCCCCAGCAGTGAGCATTCCCGTTCTCGTCTGAACGTTGCACGATGAGAATCGCCACGTCCGGCGTGAGAGCCGGCACGAGAACGAGCGGTTGGCCGGTGAACGGACACGGCGCGACCTTGATGCTCGTGTTGCGGGAAAGGATGCCGGAACCCAACAGCGTCCTGGTCGGAAGATAAGGCACACCCAGCGCGCCAGCCTCGAGGGCGAGCGCGATAGAAAAGTTTGAGTGGTCTTCAACCTCGAGCGGGTGAGGACTGCCTTCTTCAACCGCGCGGCGAAAGTTGCGCCCGAGCCCGAAGGCCACGTTTCCCACCCAGGCGGCAATCACCCTCCGGACGCACCCCGCGCCGATGAGCTGATCGAACAGGATGTCGGAGATCGGACCGATCAGCGTGAGATCCCGCTTGCCTTGGCGGATCATCTCGTGGCCGGCAGCGAACGGGATCAGGCACTCGAGCGCGCTCCCCATCACCACCGACGCCCCATCTGAAACATACCGAGCGACCACCGCTGACAGAGGGGACAGTTTGCTCATGGGAGCGCGGACTACGGCAAACGAAACTTCTGATGTCCGATACGCACCAGGGCGATCTCCGATTCAGGGACGCTCGTCTCAACTGTCAGGATCTGTTTGGAGACATCGATGGCTCGCACGATGCCGAGCCCGATCGTCTCGCGCTCGCTATTCTCGAGTCCAGCCAGCGCATTGTGGAAGTCGTCGAGCGAGTAGTTCACCAGGGAGTGTTCGCCGAAGCGCTTCTGGATCTGGCGGATCTGCGGCTCTCGCAACGGATCCGGCGTGACGACCGTGAGCTCGTTCCCCCGGCGCTCGGCCCACAGCACCATCTCATCCAGCACGCCGGACAGCTCCTCCAGTTGGCGGAGCGCGAGTGGCTGCCCGATATAAAGGGCCGGCTGCATCAGGAGGACCCGACTCAAATCCAGATTGAGCGCGCGAGCGCCATGGAAGTACGCCTGCAACGTGCGCTCCCGGTGAAGGCGGCGCTCCTCCTGCGAGCGCTTCTTCGCGACGCCAGCGGGGGCGAGCCGAAGGACCACGGGCCGGGTCCCCAGGGAGTAGGGCTTCACAATGTGCTCGCACTCGCCGTGGTGCTGGAGGCAGAGCAGCAAATCCGGATCAATGAGATCGATCTTGTGCTGCTTGAGTGTTCGCCCAAGCTCGCCCTGAATCAGCCCGCTCGTATCGACCAGCACCGTATCGAGCCCCAAGCGAATCGCCTTTTCGACCATCTTCTTGGTCCCGATCACGGTCGGAAGCAAATTCCCCTGCGGGGAAGTGGAGCCGACAAAGTGGAGCCCCACGACCTCCGCCTCGCCGAGCCGTTCCACGGGTTGCGTGAGGAGCCCGAGCCCCACAGTCGTCGGAGGTCCGATATCTGATTGTCCGAGGTCGGCATCGACGACGCCAACCCGAAGGCCTCGCTCCACCAAGCTATTGGCGAGAAACGTGGTGAAGCTGGTTTTGCCGGTATCGGTCTCCCCGATGATGAGGGTGACTTTGGCAACGAGCGCGCGCTGGACCGCTTCACTCCACGTAGGGTCGATGGGCATGACACGCTAACGGCGTGAGAGTTTCTCCGCGAGGCGCTTTTCAACGACGGGAGGGACCAACCCGGTCACGCAGGCTCCAAAGCCGGCGATCTCTTTCACCAAGCGCGACGAGAGGTATGAATACGTCTCGCTCGGCATCATGAAGACCGTCTCGATCCCCTCCCTGAGCTTTCGGTTCATCAGGGCCATCTGGAACTCGTATTCGAAATCCGAGACCGCGCGGAGCCCTCGAATGATCACCGCGGAGTGGGTCCGGGCGACAAAATCGATGAGGAGCCCCTGAAAGGACGTGACCTCCAGGTTCGGCAAATCCCGCGTGACTTCTCTGATCATCTCAAGGCGCTCTTCAACACTGAAGAGCGGATCTTTCATGGGGTTGTTGGCGATCGCGATAATGAGCCGGTCGAAAATGCGAAGGCTCCGCCGGATGAGATCCAGGTGGCCGTTCGTCAGGGGATCAAAGGTGCCGGGATAGACGGCTGTTTTCGCCACGGGACGCTCGCCTTCCCGCGAAAAAAGCGGGCAGAGACTCGCTGAATCCTACTCCACTCGTCGCAAAAAAGTCAAGGTCGTTTCGCCGAAGCGGCGAGCCTTCCAGAGGGTCAAGTTTCCGCGAAGCTCCGGGAGCGCCGTTTTTGTCCGATGCTGCACCACCACCACGCCAGCGGGCTCGATCAGCGCTCCATCCGACAACTCGGTGAGGGTGAGCGTCGCCAGCGGCGTGTCATACGGAGGATCGGCGAAGATCAGGGAAAAGCGCTCACCGCTCACCCGCAGCATCCGAAGAGCCTTTGAAACATCACGACTGATGACCCGGCTGCGTTCCGTCAATGCGAGTCGTTCAAGATTTTCCGTGAGTGTCGCGACCGCGCGTCGATTGCTCTCGACAAAGACGACGTCGTGCGCCCCTCGGGAGAGCGCTTCAATCCCGATCGCACCGCTGCCCGCGAAGAGGTCGAGGAAACGGGCGCCGGCAAGCCACGGCGTCAAGGTATCCAGGCACGCGATTCGCACCTGATCCGCGGTGGGGCGAGTGACCCGGCCCGTTGGGGACTTGAGACGGAATCCTTTTCGCTCCCCAGCGATCACGCGCATGTCAATCTCGAAGGAGGGGCGCGCCGGCCAAGCCGGCGCGCGCACGATGAATGAGTCCCCTCTGGGGGACAATTCGTAGTTTCCACTTCTGAATCGTTCAACTCAGCTACCGATTCGGCGCTACCGTGGGCTTGAATCCCAAGGGAACCACGCCGGCGCCCTTTTCGAACGCTCCCACTGTCGGCGGGGTGCCACGTGGGTTTCCAAAGAAGTCGGCTTTTGGCATTAAGGCCTCGCCGATGACCTGTCCGCGACCCGAGAGGGGAGAGCCGGCCGAAGGGGAGAAATCAAAGCGCTCTGGTTGAAGGAAGCACGCTCCCGGTGCGCAATCCACGTTCCCAAAGCGAGTGGCGCTAAAGATCTTGGGGAGTGCCGGTATCCCCGGTGGGGCGTGCACCGCGTTATTCATCAGCAGAACGTCGAGGTCGCCTCTCAGACCGGTCGGCACAATCCCTCCCCTGGCGTTGTTGTACACCGTGTTGTGGAGGATTTGAATGCCACGGATCAATCCTCTGCGCTGGTAGTCCAAAATCCAGATGCCGCCTTCCCAGCTCCCCGCTGCCAGGTTGTTTCTGATGATCGCTGGGCCGCCGCCAGCCACGATCGCGGCCGACGTGCGAGACCCGAGCACGGCGTTGCGCTCGATGACGCTGCTCCGCGTCAACTCCGTTGAGCCGTACACCATGATCCCCGGCCCTTTGGTGTCCACGATCACGTTGTCGCGGATGACGGCGGTGGAATTCAGCTTGACCTGCAGTCCATACCCGATCTCGTCCTCCGGGGCCTCGACGCCGTGAATGTAGTTGCCCTCGATCAGGGTATCTGTCACGACGCATTGGGTTCCATTGTGGCAGCCGAAGTAGAGCGCGGTGGTCCTGGGATTGGCGAACTCGCTGCGACGCACGGTAATTCCCCGACTGCTCGTCGTGTTCGCGCTGATCGAGACGCCCCCGACCCGATCGAACAGGCACTCCTCGAAGACGATTCGGTCACCCCGCTTGATCTTGACGGCGTCCGCCTCCACGGTGGGGCCGAAAACCAGTCCGCGCAGCGTGACATCGCTTGCCTCGATGTTGAGGACATTGTCGCGCGTTCCCATGTAGAGGACGCGGGGACGGGCCGTGGGGTCTTTTGCCCGGATGACGATCGGACCCTCCGGCGTTCCGCTCACCCTGATGGTGCAGGGGCCGTTGTAGTCACCGGGTCGGAGCGCCAGCTCGCTGCCCGGCGTGAGCGCATTGACCTCAGCGCAAAGGCTCGCCTCCGGCCCGATCTCTTTCGTGGTGGCCTGCGCCAGCGTGGTCAGCAGCAGGAGATTAAACACCAGAAACAGCGGAACAGTCATAGGTTAACTATGGCGGTCTCGCGACCAGCCGTCAAGCGTAGGGTTGTCGGTGGGAGACTTGCCGAGTGAGAGCGGAAGGAAGAGAAAGAGAGCCGCTTTGCGGTTAGTTCCAGAGATAGCCGCGGGGATCGACTGGTTGGCCTTTGACCTGAATCTCGTAGTGGAGGTGGGGACCGGAGCTTCGACCCGTGTTCCCGCTCTGGGCGATCACCTGGCCGCGCGTCACACCCTGTCCCTGAGCGACGAGGAGCTTGGAGAGGTGGCCGAAGAGCGTTTTGATCTCCTGACCGTGGTCGATCACGATAAAGTTCCCGAACTCGGGATTAAAGCTGGCCAGCGCCACGGTCCCGTCTGCGGGGGCCTTGACCTGAGTGCCCCGCTCGGCGGCGATATCCATCCCGCCGTGGAACTCCGGGGTGCTGGTCCAGGGCGAGAGTCTCCGACCAAACTCGGAGTTGACCGAGCCGCGGACCGGCCAGCGCGATGGGAGCGACGCCAGAACCTTCCGCGAGCGACTGATGAAGCGCTCAAGCGCCCGGAGACTTTGCCCCTCCTGAGCCACAGTCGCCTCGAAAAGCTCGAGCTCCTGGGACAAGGAAACGGGTTTCCCTGCCATGAGACTCTCCTGGGCCTGACCACCCCCGATCCCTCTTCCACGACCCTGGCTCGTCAGGTCTTCCGGCCCGAACGGCTCCCAGATTTTGGCGTGCAGCTCACGCCACGACGCGATCTCTTTCCGAAGCTCGCCGCTCCGCTGATAGAAGGTGTTGATGAGGGCGGTTTGTTCCGAAACTTGGTTGCGAAGCCTGGCGACTTGAGACCAGTCGCGTTTGAGGGAGAGGTAGTCACCGAAAATGGCGCCGAAGGTGGACACCCCTAACGCCAGGGTCAGGAGGCCCGTCCAGAGAAGCCAGCGTGGCAGGTGCAACCGCACGATGCGACTGCCATCGCCATGAACGATCAGGAGGTTGAAGTTCCGGTGCCTCATACGTGAACGCTCGCTTTCGAGGGCACGCTCCCCCTTCCCCCTGGGGATGCATCCCGGACAAAAGGTTGACGCTTTTTACTCTGCTCGGATCTCTCTCATTCTGTTTACCGCTTGAACGGCACGACCTGGTGGTCGGGCTCAGCCGGCTTGGTCATCCGACAATGACCTTCAAACAAGACGCCCTCAGCCACCACCACCACGGACGCTTCTATATCGCCGAACACGCGCGCCGTCTCCTTAAGTTCGATTCGATCGGCCGCGGAGATATTCCCGACCACCTCGCCCCCCACCACCACCGAGCCTGCGTGGATGTTGGCGTTAATCACGCCTTTCTCGCCGATGATCAACGAGTCAGACGTCACAATCTCACCCGAAAACTTCCCGTTCAGCATGGCAGTGCCAGAGAAGACGTACTTTCCCGTGATCTCCGATCCCTCATCGATGAAGGCCGTAAGCTCGCTGCGCTTGACCGTCGATTTGGATTTCCGTCCCCACATACCGACTCACACCCGAAGACCGATTACGGTTTTTGCGACGTGCGCTGCCCGTCGATCAGGTACATCGGTCGCCGCTGATCCTGATCCTTGATCTTCGCCACGCTGCCGTTAAAGAAGCCCCCCTTCGAGATCACCAATGAGTCCGTCTCGATATTCCCGGTGACGCGACCGGTCGGGGCAATCTCCACATTCCCCGTCGCCAACATGTCACCTTGGTAGACCCCCATGATTGTCGCATCCACGGTGCGAACGTTGGCGGTCACGACACCTTTCTCGCCGATGACCAACTTGCCGCCCACGTTGATCTCGCCACCCACCTCACACTCGATCTGAATGGAGTCCTCAATGGAAAGCTTGCCCTCGATCTTGGCGTGATCACCAACGATCGTCAACAGGGTGATGGAGCTGGCGGGTTGGCCATTGTCAGATTTGTTAGTCACCTGCTCTCTCCGAGTGCGCCCTAGCATGAAACACTCTCCTCAAAACGCCGTAACGATTAAGGTTTCCCGTTCGATCTCCCCCTCGGGCTTGTTCCCCGGATGAACGGGACCCTCCCCGTTTACCTACTAAGCTTCGAATTTCCACTCCATCCTGCCGGTGCAAACTCCACGCCAGAAAATCACCTGCTCGATAGGTATTTGGGAAGGCTACGACACTACTTAAAGTCGCCGCATTTCTAACATGGCCTTTGAGAAGTTGTCAACGGGGAATCGCAGGGGCATGAACGCCTGGCCAGGATGTGACCAGATTAGCCACAACAGGTGACGAAATTGTCTATTCGAGGGCTTGCGTGCAAGCCGGAAATGATGGACACTCTTCACTCGACATGGCACGCACGAACCTTCGGGCTGGAATCATCGGTCTCGGATACGGACGCGCGCATATCCCGGGGTGCCAGGCCGCGGGTGTCGAGGTGACCGCGGTCTGCCAGCGGCAGCTTGAACAGGCCACCGCGGTGGCGCAACGGTACGGTGTTCCGAAAGTCTTCGCCGACTGGAAGGAACTGGTTCAGCTCCCCGAGCTCGACATCGTCGTTGTCGCAACACCTCCACACCTCCACCGCGCGATTGCGTGCCGAGCGTTGGAACTGGGAAAGCACGTGCTCTGCGAGAAGCCGCTGGCCCTCGACCTCGATGAGGCGAAGGCGATGGTCGACGCGGCCAAGGCGTCGGGGCGCGTGGGCATGACAGCCTTCAACTGGCGCTTTCCGATTGCGATGCAGAAGCTGCGCGAGCTGGTCGGCGTTGGAGCGCTTGGTCGCCTCTTCCACACCTATGCCCTCTGGTTTGGCAGTCGCTATGCCGACCCTGACGCTCCGGCGTCATGGCGGCTCGATCGCTCCCTTGCCGGGACAGGAACGCTCGGGGACATGGGCGTGCATCTCATCGACCTGCACCGCTGGCTCTTCGGCGAGTTCCGGCGCGCGGGGGCTCAGACAGGGATCGCGTACCCGGATCGACGCACGCCCGATGGAGGGAAGCCCGCTGACGCCGAGGATTTCTGCACGGTGCTCGCTGAGCTGGAGAGCGGCGCCCAGGTGACCATCCAGTTGAGCCGGGTCGCGCGCGGCCACAACCTCCATGCGTTGACCGCCTTCGGAAGTCAGGGCGCAGTGAGCTACCGACTGCTTCGTGACGGAGGCGGCCCACGCTGGTATCGAGGAGAGCTTTCGTTCGCTCAGGGAAAGAGCGGGTTACAGCCAATGAAACTCAGCGGTGGGCTCCCAAGGGGGATCAGGCCGGGGGAGGCGATTGACACCACAGGGTACGCCACCATCACTCCCTTGATGAGGGAAATGGTCCAAGCGATCAAGACAGGACGGCCGGCGAGTCCCAGCTTTGAGGACGGGATGAAAGCTCAAGCTGTGGTCCAGGCGATCCAGGACGCCGCGGCCACTCATATGTGGGTTGACATGAAGGAATGACGTTCGGGGTTCGGGGTCCGGGGTCCGCGGGATTGATCAGGATCGGAGGAGAGAGAGCGCTGCGTCGTGCAGCAGGCCGTTGGTGGCCAGCGCGCTTCCTGAATAGATCGTCGGCTTTCCATCGAAGTCTGTAAACATTCCGCCCGCCTCTTCAATGAGAATCTTGATCGGGGCCAAGTCCCACGGCTTCAAATCGGCCTCCATCGCGATCTCGGCCTGGCCCCTTGCCACGAGCGCGTAAGGGAGATACTCGCCGAACCCCCGCTGGCGGGCGGTGGCGTCCACCAGCCGAACAAAGCCATCCCAGCGACCTGCCTGCCTCAACACGTGAAGGCTGGCGTGGCAGAGAAACGCTTCGGAAAGTGTCGGGACCGCGGAGACACGAACGCGCTCCCCGTTCGAAAACGCGCCGTCCCCCTTTCTCGCGTAGAGCAGTTCTTTGGTCACCGGATTGTAGATCACCCCGAGCATGACCTCCCCGCGCTCCTCCAGGCCGATCAGCGTGGCCCACACCGGGATCTTCCTGACAAAGTTCTGGGTCCCGTCGATGGGGTCAATGATCCAACGCCTCTCCTGATTGCCTTGCGCCCCAAACTCCTCCCCGAGAAATCCGTACCCGGAGCCCGCACGACTCAAGCGCCGAACGATCGCCTGTTCAGCTTCGCGGTCAGCCTGTGTGACCGGAGTCCGATCCGCCTTCAGGGTGACGTTGAATCCTTTGATGTAGTACCTCAGCGCGATGGCCCCGGCCTCCCGCGCAGCTTCGATCGCTATCTCGAGGGTGTCCAGAATGCGCCTCCCGGCTGCTCGTTGCCGCCAGTCGCGAGATCAACCGCTTCGCTGAGGGTGTCAGCGCGCGCGCAATCCACTTGCCCCCACGCCCCGATCGGGTCCAGGAGCACCGCCTGCATGCCCACGCCACGCGCCCCAAGCACGTCGACGGAGTAGAGGTCCCCGATATACATCGCCTGGCGAGGCTCAACGCCGGCCTCGTTGAGCGCAAGACGGAAGATCTTCGGGTCGGGCTTCTCGACCCCAACGACGGCCGAGTCGAGAATGAACTGGAGATGCGCGGCCAGGCCAGTGGCTTCAAGAATCTGACGGACGCTCCCATTGGAGTTCGAGATGACGCCAAGCTGGATCCCGCTGCCCGTGAGCTGCTCAAGCAACCGTTTGGCTTCAGGATGCGCGACGTCCCAGAGCCCGACGGGCGGGTTGTAGTCACGAAGCTCCTTGATGACCTGCGCGATCAGCTCAGGGCCCTCGATCCCGAGCCCTTCCAGCACATACTCAATGTAGAGCCTGAAGATGGACCCGTCCTCGGTGGAGCTGCCGGGAGCCAGATGCGGATCCAGCTTGACGCGGGCCTGATATTCGGCATGACGCACTGCCTCGGCCTCGGCGCGGTGCCCATGGCGGATCAGGCACTCTCTGATCGCGGCATAGTTGATCTCGAGGAGCGTATTCCCCGCGTCGAAGAAGAGCGCTCGAAGCTCAGTGGGGCCTGTCATCGTGAAAAGTGTGGCATGGCAGCGAAAAGCTAACCGGCGCGTGCGTTAGCCCGCGTCCGCGTTGAGCGCGCCAGGCATCGTCTCCCTCTACCCGAAGCTCGAGCACCAGTCGGATGCCTCCTGCTGGCAAATGACTTCACTGTATGACTCCTACCTCCCGCGCTCAGCGGCCGGAGCGAGCAACGCGAGTCCCGGTCCGTTGAAGCGCGGCGTTAGCGTCTCTAGCTCTATTATACGGCTTACCGAGTTTAGGCTTGTCAGGCTTGCGCTCGGCAGTTAGAGTAACGAGGCGCAAGAGGATTCACTCTCGTTCAGGAGGGATCCCGCATGCCAAGAGCCTCTCTCGGCCTCTCGACTCTCTTCACCTTCATGCTCGCTTCAGGAATCGTGTGGGCTCAGGGGCACGGCGGCCATGGGCAGCCGAGAGTCTAGCGCGGGCGTGGCGCACCTCGTTCCGAGCGCGGGCTTCGCCCGCGCCACCCCAGGGGGCGGCTCGGAGGGGGATGTGCCCCCTTCGATTAAGGCCGGGGGCCCGCGCTGAGTGAAGACGCAGCCGCGCCG
>DATEAO010000084.1:0-8327 GCA_035288345.1 Candidatus Methylomirabilota bacterium
GTTTGGACGGATCTCAAACCTTTACTATGCGGACTTCCGCTGGGCCTTTTAGCGCGCCGCGCCGATATGCGTCGCCTCGCTGCGTTCTCGGTCGTCGGGCATCCTCAATGTATAACGCATACACCTCCGGTGCCCTCCTCCCTCGGGCCTTGTGATGCTCGCATCTCGGCACGGCGCAAGCGGGCGGCAAATTGAAGGGTAGACAGAAACGTGCAGCGGTTTGCCGGACAAGAGTTCTAGAGAGACGGACCAATGCCGTTGTGGGGGATCAAGTTCGTGGACCTCGATGACCGGTGGTGGGTCGATCTGATCATCCAGGAGCAGGCACCCGAAGTCAGCTATGTGCGGATTGGATCCCAGGTGGTTTGTGATGGATTCAAGCCCACAGAAGGTCGAGTTGTGGTGCGGAAGGCAAGTGTTCAACCGGCCGATCTCAGCGAGTGGTCGACAGATACGCCAGTGGTGTTGGATGCCGCGGCGCAGAAACGCATTTTTGATCTCTCAGGGGTGAAAGGATGAAGCGTATGAGCGCGCCATCAGCGACGACGGGTGTTGACGTAAAGCAAGAAGGCGTTCGCCACATTGAGCTGCCGGTCTCAGGCCTGACATGTGCGAACTGCGTCCAGAAGGTAGAGCAAGCGCTCCGGGTGGTTCGAGGTGTCAAGGGCGCGACGGTAAACCTCACAACCGGCCGAGCGTTTGTGGAGTACGATCCGTCGGAGACAACGATCGCTCAGCTTCGCGATGCCATCAAGGCGGCAGGGTACCGGTCGGAGACGGCGAAGACCAGGTTCAGGATCGATGGGATTACCTGTGCGTCATGCGTGACAAAGATTGAGAACGCTCTCAGGGAAACGCCAGGCGTACTGTCCGCGAGCGTGAGCGTTGGGACCGAAGAGGCAGTAGTCGAATATCTGCCGAGCGTGGCTGATCTCGCCGCGGTGAAGGCGGCCGTCAGCTCGGCCGGCTACAAGGCGAGGGAGGCGCCTGCCCCGGCCGGGTCGGACGCTCTGGACCGAGAAGCAGAGGCCCGGGAGAAGGAGTACCGGAGCCTGATGCGGAAGTGGTGGTTCGGGGCGCCCGTCGGCGTCTTCACGATGATCATGAGCTACCCGTGGCTCTTCCCTGTGCTGCGCAACTGGTTCCCTCGCGAGAGCCCTCAGCTCTGGTACATCTGGGCGGGAATGGGCGTGGCTTCTCTGGCGGTCCTTGCCTACAGCGGCAACCAGTTCTTCACAGGGGCCTGGCAGGCCTTGAAGCACCGCTCGGCCAACATGCACACGTTGATCGCGATGGGCACCGGCGTCGCTTGGGTCTACTCGACGATCGCGCTTCTCTTTCCTCAGATCTTTCCGGCCTCTGAGTTTACCGAGGTTTATTACGACGTGACTGTCGTGGTTACCGCGCTGGTAGTGCTCGGGCTGGCCATGGAGCTCCGGGCTAAGGGACGAACCTCCGAGGCAATCAAGAAGCTGATCGGTCTCCAGGCAAAGACCGCGCGGGTTGTGAGAGACGGGCAGGAAGTGGATATCCCGGTCGAAGAGGTGCTGGTTGGTGACATCGTGGTCGTTCGCCCCGGTGAGAAGATTCCTGTGGATGGCGAGATCGCCGAAGGCTCATCGGCGGTCGATGAGTCGATGGTCACTGGCGAGTCGATCCCGGTCGAGAAGCGGATCGGGGACGAGGTGATCGGCGCCACGATCAACAAGACCGGCGCCTTCAAGTTTCGCGCGACCAAGGTGGGAAAGGATACGGCGCTCGCCAGCATCATTCGCATGGTACAGGACGCCCAGGGCTCGAAGGTCCCTGTGCAGCGGATCGTCGATGTGGTCTCCGGCTACTTCACCCCTGGGGTGGCGATCCTCTCGATCCTGGGCTTCATGGTCTGGTATACGTTCGGGCCGCCGCCAGCAGTAGTTTTTGCGCTGATCGTGGCGGTGACGACGCTGATCATCGCCTGTCCGTGCGCGCTCGGGATGGCCACGCCGATGTCGCTGACCACGGGCGTCGGCCTTGGCGCATTGAACGGCATTCTCATCCGAGGCGGTGATGCGCTCCAGACGGCGCAATCCCTCCAGACGATCATCCTGGACAAGACAGGCACGATCACGCACGGAAAGCCTGTGCTCACCGACGTGATCGTTACCGGCTCGTTTGGTGAAGAAGAGGTGCTGCGACTCGCCGGAGGTGTGGAGAAATCTTCAGAGCACCCGCTGGCTGCGGCGATCGTGGAAGGGGCGGTGGACCGCGGGCTCAAGCTCTCCGATGCTGAGAGCTTCAACGCGATCCCAGGCCATGGCATTGAGGCAAAGGCGGACGGGCGTGTTGTGCTTCTGGGGAATCTCAAGCTGATGCGTGACCGGAAGATCTCCCTAGGCGACCTCGACGAGAAAGCGACACGGCTCGCCGACGATGGGAAGACCCCAATGTACGTGGCTATCGATGGCCAGGCCGCCGGCATCGTGGCGGTTGCTGACACTATGAAGGAGGATTCAAAAGAGGCGATCCGCGTGCTCTGGGAGATGGGGCTCGAGGTGGTGATGATGACCGGCGACAACGAGAGGACCGGAAGGGCGATCGGGCGCCAGGTCGGGATCGAGCGGGTCCTCTCCGAGGTGCTGCCCCAGGACAAAGCCTTCAATGTTCAGAAGCTCCAGCTCGAAGGGAAGAAAGTCGGGATGGTGGGGGACGGGATCAATGACGCGCCGGCCTTGGCTCAGGCGGATGTAGGATTCGCCATCGGCACCGGAACCGACGTCGCGATCGCGGCCTCTGACATCACGCTGATCAAAGGGAGCCTCCGCGGGGTGGTCACGGCCATCCAGATCAGCAAGGCCACGATGCGGAACGTCTATCAGAACCTCACAGGCGCCTTCATCTATAACGTCCTTGGGCTTCCCGTCGCGCTGGGCGTCCTCTACCCGTTCCTCGGGATTTTGCTTTCGCCACTCTTGGCGGCGCTGGCAATGTCGTTCAGCTCGGTCACCGTGATCTCGAACGCCAACCGACTCAAGCGCTGGAAGCCTCGCGCCGTGTAAGGGGAATTCAAATGACCTGGGACAAAATTGTGGTTGACGTGATTGGGCTTGCACTGATCGGCTTCATCGTTTGGTTCTTCTGGCTCGTGAAGACGAAGGGAGTCAGAGCTGCGTTGGCCAGCAGCGGCTATCAGGAGCAGATGGTGCTCGTGAAGGGTGGTTACACGCCAGACGTGATCGTCGTGGAGCGAGGGAAACCGGTGCGCCTGAACTTCGTGAGACAGGAATCCGCCTCGTGTACCGAGATGGTGTTGATTCCTGCGTTCAATAAGAGCGCGAAGCTGCCGGAAGGGGAGACCGTGCCCGTAGAGTTCATGCCAAAAGAAGCAGGAGAATACGACTTCGCCTGCCAGATGGGGATGATCCGAGGGAAGCTGATAGTTGAGTGAAGAGTGAAGCGTGAAGAGTGACGCGGACGGAGAGAAGCCAGGGGCCATGAAGGGTTCATGGCGAATAGTGATGATCGTCACGGTGGTGGCGGGGCTCGTGCTGGTCATTTTGTGGGGGTTCAGGCGGGAGCCGGTGACACGGGAGATTATTGTTCCAGAATTATCTGCTACTGCGAGGGCGGGCAAGGAGGTGTTTGACCGGAGCTGCGCGAGCTGCCACGGCGAGAACGCCCGGGGAACTGACAAAGGGCCGACGCTGGTCCACAAGACATACCATCCAGGCCATCATGCGGACGTCTCCTTTGATCTAGCAGTTCGGCGTGGTGTCCGCGCCCACCACTGGCTCTTCGGCGACATGCCGCCGCAGCCCCGGGTGACGGCTGACGAGGTCGCGCAGATCACCCGCTACGTCCGCGAGCTTCAGCAGGCCAACGGTATCTTATGAGACGTGAAGCGTGAATCGAAGGAGGAAAGATAGTGGGTGAAACAGGATCGTCCGGCCATTGGCTAACGTCACGAACCGGCCTGGCGCTGATGATTTTCCTGGCCATCGCGGCGTTCTACTTGGTGACCGAGCACACCGCCCACGCATTCGGCGTGCTCCCGTACCTCTTGCTGCTCCTCTGCCCGCTTCTGCACTTCTTCCTGCATCGAGGGCATGACGGCAGAGATGGCGATCATGGGGGACACCGATGAGCTCCGAATCACCGGCCTATGGCCTCTGGGCGCTTGTGTTGATCAACTCGGCGGTGTTCATTATCTTTGCGTTCAGCTTTACGCGTCCGAGAACCAGCCGCGACTGGCGCTCGTTCGGAGCGTTTGCGGCGTTCCTGGTTGCGCTCTTTACCGAGATGTACGGCTTCCCGCTCACGATCTACCTCCTCTCGGGGTGGCTGGCTCGCCGCTTCCCCGAACTTGATCTCCTCTCCCACAACACCGGACACCTCTGGGAGACACTGCTTGGCTGGAAAGGCGACCCGCACCTGAACCCGTTGCACCTGCTCAGTAACCTCCTCATCGCCGCGGGGTTCATCCTGCTTGCCGGAGCGTGGGACGTGCTCTACAAAGCGCAGCGAACGAAGCGGCTCGCCACGACAGGTCCGTATGCCTACGTGCGCCACCCGCAGTACGTTGGGTTCATCCTGATCATGTTCGGGTTTCTCCTTCAGTGGCCGACGGTCCTCACGCTCGTGATGTTTCCCATCCTGGTCGTGATATACGTCCGGCTGGCTCGCCGCGAGGAACAAGAGGTCTTGAAGGAGTTCGGTGAGGAGTATGTCCGTTACGCGGCAACGACGCCGGCCTTCTTTCCACGACTCAAACAGCTCCGCGTCCGGAAGGTCTAGTCTCGCGCTTATTTCCTCTCACGTGACACTGCTGAGGACCTTTGTGCTGATTCTTCTGGCGGAGATGGGGGACAAGACCCAGCTCCTCACGCTGGCGTTCGCGGCGAAGCTCCAGGTCCGGCATGTCCTGGGCGGCGTGTTGATCGGAACCCTCGCCAACCACGCGCTTGCCGTGGCCTTCGGGGGCGCTGCGTTATTGATCATTCCGGTGGCCTGGGTGAAGCTCGGGGCGGGCCTCTCGTTCATCGGCTTCGGCCTTTGGACGTTTCGCGGTGACAGGCTTAGCGGAAGCGAGGAGAAGACATTCGGTCACCCGCTCCTCACCGTCGCGGTCTCTTTCTTCCTCGCTGAAATGGGTGACAAGACGCAGCTCGCAACAGCGGTGCTGGCTGCGGATGCGCGGGCACTCCTTCCCGTGTGGATCGGATCCTCGCTCGGCATGGTGGTGGCTGATGCCCTGGCAATCGGGGGCGGCGCCATTCTCGGTCGGCGGGTTTCACAGCGAGCTGTCAAGATCGGCGCTGCGCTCTTGTTCGTGCTCTTCGGGCTCGTGTTGATCTGGGAAGGCGTTTCGACTATGAAGGCGACTCCCTCGCGCTGAAAGCCGCCCCATACCGGTGCAGGAAGGTCTCGTCCGGGTTGCAGGCTGTTCAGAAAGGTCCAGATGCAAGGCGGCGAGGAAGCGAGGAGTGAGACGTACTTAGTCGTACGTTGCAACGACGAGCGACGAAGCCAACGCCGCAGATGGGCCTTTTTCAACAGCCTTGCTAGATCAGTTCAACGCGCGCGGTATGCCCACGGACTGACGCCAGCGCCGCATCCCGGGTGACGAGCGGAGCTCCAAGGGCTTCAGCTAGGGCCAGGTAGGCCGCGTCGTACGCAGTGACGTTGTGCCTCAGCTCCCAGATCCTCAGCAGAAACAGGTCGTGCGGATAGCGATTGAGGGGAAGGTCTACC
This sequence comes from Candidatus Methylomirabilota bacterium, assembly GCA_035288345.1. Taxonomy (GTDB): domain Bacteria; phylum Methylomirabilota; class Methylomirabilia; order Rokubacteriales; family DATEAO01; genus DATEAO01. Next base: position 5,731 of record DATEAO010000084.1, read on the forward strand.
AAGTCTTCAAGCACCTGTAAGCCCCGCGCCGGATCGAGTTCTGCCGAGGCGGAGTGGCGCCTCAGGACCTGCGCGACTTCGAGGTCAATGAGGTGGGGCGCGTGGAGCGTCTCGCCAACTGCGAAGAGACGCTCGGCCACTCGGGCTGCTGCCGGTGTGTTGAGCAGCACCTCGAGAAGAGCCGAAGCGTCAACGACGATCACCGACGATCGCGCTCAGCTCTCACGGCCCTAGCTGGGGGGACCCGGGTGATGACCGGACTGCGCTGGGCGAGCCGGTTCCTCAACTCGACCAACGATGGACGTTCGGCAACGCGCCGGACCTCCTGGAGCAGGTAATCCGAGAGCGACAATCCTTCGAGAGCCGCTCGCACCTTGAGCTTTCGGTGCAGATCATCCGGCACATGTCGAAGTTGGATCATCTTGGACATGCCCGTAGCTTATCTGCATGTGCCCCACATGTCAACCGCACCCGGCCCCATTGCGCTGATGGCGTGCGCAAGAGAATGGGAATGAGGGAATGGGGTCAGAGTACATTTTCCAGGATCGCTCATTACACTCGAAAGCCACCATAGTCTTCGCAGTGGCCCTCTTTCTCTCCGGGCTCTCGCAAAAGTAAAGATTCGACCCCAGCGACCCTGTGGCCCTCTTTCTCTCCGGGCTCTCGCAAAAGTAAAGATTCGACCCCAGCGACCCTCGACCCTCGCAAAAGTAAAGATTCGACCCCAGCGACCCTCGACCCCAGCGACCCTTTGTTTTGAGAACGAAGGGATGCGACGCTTATCGGCACGCGCTATCTCGAACGCGACAAATACCCCGACAGCGTCCGCTTGCCCGGCGAAGTGCGAGATGTGTTATTCTCCCTTCCGTGATGACTGAACCGGTCTCACCCCATATCCCTTCTCAGTCGGTAAGCCGATGGGGCGACTTCCTGCCCCCAAAAAAGCGGAACGAGTTCCGATCTGGCTCGGGCGTCTCGGCATGGTTGCTGAAGAGCTTAAGACCACCAACTTTCCCAGCACTGCCGAGGAAGGACTCAAGCAGTGCGCCGAGCTGTCAGCGATGGCACTCCACATCCTCCGCGAGCAGGTCCAGAGTGACGCCGAGCTATACCGCCTCATCAACGAACTCACTGCCGACGATGCCCGGCACGCCGAGCGATGGAGACGGGATTGTGCCCGGTTCTTCGGACGCTAACCTCCCCACAGTGCTGAAGCGCTGCGCCAGTGTGTTCAAGGAAGAACGGACTGCCTATGCGCTCATCGGAGCATGGGCACTGTCCGCGTGGGGAAGACCGCGCGCCACGCTCGATCTCGACCTTCTTGCCCTGCTTTGGAGAGTCGGAGCTGAGTCGAGTCGGCAACCGCCTCGAACGCGAAGGGATGACCGTAAGCGCGCAGTGGCTTGACTCGAACCCCTTACTCAGAGGATCTCAGCTCCGCCTTCATGCGCTTGGCGTGACAGTGGACCTCATGCGGCCCCGCGATATTCACGATCGCGAGCTCTTCCGCCGTAGGAGGAGGAAGCGAATAAGGGACCAGCTCTATTGGATCGTGGCTCCTGAGGATTTCAGTTTGCAAAAGCTGAAGGTGGGCCGGCCGCGAGATTTCGAGGATGCCCTCTCAGTGCTAAAACGGTCCGGCGGGAAGCTCGACCGCGCCTATATCCGTCGATGGGTCACGAAGCTCGGCATCAGAGGAGAATGGAAATATCTTCTGTCCCAGTAAACCCACCAGCGCCCAAGGGCTGGCCGTCAGATCGAATCTTGGCTTTTAGAACTGCCGTTCGATCCGTCGCAATTGCAAGAGTATTGCAACCAAGACCGTTCCGGATGACGCAACATAAACGGCATTCTCGGCCTCAGCGCCCTTGACAGGGCTGTCAAGGGCAGGATACGGCGCGGACGCAGAGTCAGCTCGCACGGATCAGGCCGGTATTTCTGAGAAGATGTCAGCGGCGCAGGCCGGGGGGGCCGCCGCGGTCACGTCGTGTGCTTGAGCTGCTTGATCTCCTCGCGCAGCTCGTGGATCTCGCGGCGCAGGTCGGCGTCATCAGCAGCGTGGCTTCGATGGCCACCCATGCACATAAAACCGTGGCCCCCACTCATCGCACGGGCCATCGCAGTGGCGAAGATGACGCAGACGGCCAGCCCGATAATCGGGAAGATCCACCAGAATGCTTGTTCGCCCAAGGTCTGCACGTTTCTGTCAGACTTTGGTTTCGACGCCACACTCGTGCCGGCCGAGATGCGAGCATCACAAGGCCCGAGGGAGGAGCCAACCGGAGCGTACACGGTTGTACGTGAGGATTGGCGACGACCGAGAACGCAGTGAGGCGACGCATATCGGCGCGGCGCTAGAAACCCCACATGGGCGCGCCCCACGGTCCTGGTCCCCACATAGCCGTTCCTCCTCACTCTTTCGCGGTAGTCGGTGTAGGACGGTCGCCTGGCGCGTACGTCCTTGAAATCGGGCCGGGCGTTCCCTTGCCAATCCTCTGGCTCAACCGCAGCACCCGCGTGTGCGTGTTGTGGCCTGGATCCCTTCCGGTACGCACCCGCGCGGCTGCGTCGGGATTTCGGCGGCCCCCTCCGGCCGC
>DATEAO010000085.1:0-3320 GCA_035288345.1 Candidatus Methylomirabilota bacterium
GTCGTTCACCCCGTCGAATCTCAAGAAATTCGCCGGAGTCCCCTGTTGCCAGATCGTGGTGTAGTCCGAGGTAATCAGGCCGCGCTGGTTGTAAAACGAGGCGTCCAGGAGCCGGGCGGATTCGAGGTTCTCCCCGTTACGCGGAGAGACCCAGAACTTGAGCCCAGAGAGGTACATCAGGCCTGCGACCTCGATCAGGTGGTAGAGCGGCACGTCGTAGGCGAGCTCGCCCTGCTTCAGGCTCTTAAGCATGATCGGTATCGTGCGCGTGCCGGGCTTGAAGTCGAGCTTGATACCGGGGATGATCCTGATCTGGTTCAAGGCAAACCACTTGAAGACGTTGTTGTTCTCCTCGCCGAAGTAGCGCGCAGCGTGGATCTTTCCGGCGGCGGCCTTCATGATGTCGATCGCGGTCTTGCTCGATTGCAGGAGCGAGGACGCGACGGAGACCGACTGGCCGCGCTCCTTCACATCGATCAAGGCGCCCTTCTCGTCTTTGATCTCCTCCATGTCATAGACATCCTCAAAGGTCGTTCCCCCGAGGAACCCGAGATCGGTTGGTTCAGCTGCCGCTGATGGGTCGGTCTCGCGGACCTGGAGGTTCCCGAGTCCTTTAACGTTGATTTCGCGTCTGTTCTTTGCCATGAGTCACTCCAATATCGGTGTGCCGATGCCGGGCGAGATCATCTCCACCTGGCTTTAATTAACCAGTCCGGTCCCGCGGTATTACCGCCGCCGACCGCGCCCCCACTCTCACCCGCACGTTCGCGCGTGGGCGAGCTCCCCATTTTAGATTGCGGCCTGGGGTACGGTCGCCGCATCGGTCGGTTCCCCGATCGGCGAGGCGCCCTCGACGAGCTTGTAGTACTCACCGATCGCCGTGTTGAATCCGGAAGGGGTTCTCGTGAGAGCGACCGCCGGCCAGAGGACCGCGACCTGGAGCGGGATCCGCCGCTCGCTCGGCTTGAAGTCCATCTTCACGCCCGGGATGATCCGACAGACGGGAAACAGGTACTCCTGCCAGTTCAGATCGTTGAGCTGGACCTTGTAGTAGGTCTCGAAGTATTTCGCCTTCGCGTCCTTCATGAAATCGATGACCGATTTAGACGACTGCAGGAGGTTCGATATGAACATCGGCTTTTGGCCTGCCTCCTTTGTATCGATGTAGTTCCCCGCGTCGTCCCGGCTCTCGATCATGTCATAGGAATCATCGAGGCTTGAGTCGGCGAGGAATCCGATCAGCGTAAAGCTGGTCGTCGGGGTGGGGTCGATCTCGCGGTATGCGAAATAGCCGCCGCCCTTGACGTTGATCTCTCTCCGGTTTTTTCCCATTGCTGTTTCTCCTTGTGATTAAATGGTGACGATATAGTCGTCGGTCTTCTTATACCTGTATTCGACACTCAGCACGAGCTGGAGGACGCCCTTCACTTCGTCGTCTGAAAGGAGCGGCTCGGCGTGCGCGACGAGAAAGCTGTCGGCATCGGCCGTATCAAGAAACTCTACGTCGTGCTCATTAAAGGCGCGGACCATATCTGCCTCGAAGGCATCGGCCGCGTCAGTCAGTCTTCCTTCGAATTGATCGTCGGCCAGGCTCCGGACGAACCCGACCAGTCCGAAGGCCGCCGTCCTCACCCTCAGTTCCTTGTCCTCGGAATCCCAGGCATCGTCCCAAGGCCCACGCAGGACCGAGACCGAAGGGAACCGCTCGAGCGTCCTCAAATCCAGAAGTCGGTTTGTCACGATCTCGATGTCGTTCGTATAGGTCGGCATCTTGATGGTTGTGAGCATCGCGACAATCGCATTCTGGACCTGGAGGTGTCGGCTCAGCGTACTCACGCTCCGGCCCCCCCACCGATCTCCATGCGCATCGTTGAGGCGAGCGCCGACGAGACCCTGTTGGCAAAGAGCGCCATGACACCCTCACGAACAACGCCGTCCTCAGTCGTCGGACTGAGGAAAGGCCTTGCCGGCATGCTGATCGCCGGGATATTCAGGGCGGGTGATTTGCGCTTCAGCGCCATGTGCTTCCATTTCTCGCCGCCGGTCGCATACCAGCGGGCCCAGAAGAATGACCTCATCCTCGGCGTAATCGGCTGGACCCTCGCCGGAATCGTCCCGCCGTATTCATGGATCGCAGCGTAGGGAACTCTCGTGCCGACTTCACCGACGAATTGATCGCCCTCGATAAATACCCGCGTGATGTTCTCGGGGTTATCCCTCCTGAAGAGTGAGCGTGCCAGGCGTCCGGACCTCCAGGTCAGCATCGACGGGTTCACCGGGGAATCGGCGCCGGGAAGTTTGCTCCCTTTACCGGTCCCGCTCACCACCATGAACTTCGTTGCGGCGGTATTGCCTATGAGTGTCAGGGCATCGCGCATGGTCTGTGCGATGATCGCCGGCAGCTTTTCAGCTGCGCGCCTTGCCGCACGGTCAAGTTTCAGCACATCACTCACGGCATCACCCAACGGTAGCGAGAGAGGATTGCCCTGTGGCGGTCCTGAAGATCACTGAACGAGTCGGTCGATGAGACCCCGCCGGTCGTGTTCGAGATCGATGTCCGCCCGAGCCGGCCGTCCCCCTTGCCGGACTCCTTCACCTTGATCGCCGCTGCCTCGAGGCATACCAGTTGAACCTCCGCCGGAACGCTCGCATACCCGGCCTTGTAGCTGACCTTGATGTTCTGCGTCCCACGCGGAAAATGTTCCCGCCAGAGCGAGATCCGGTACGGCAGATCCGGATCAATCATGATGTACGCCAGGTTCGTCTCGACGTCCTGCCAGGCATCAGTTGGTGATCCTCTGTACTGAAGCTCTGAGAGCGCCGGAGTCTTGAGTGAGATTACCGGCGCACTCCTGAGTTCAAGGTGTGCGGTCCCGCTACCGTTGTAGAGTTCATTCTCAATCGTCCTCAGAACGAAGGCCCGCCGGGTGATGCTCTCGATCACGTCCGAAACCCCATTCACCGCCGCCTCGAGGATGTTATCGCCCCCGATATCGGAGGGCGACTTCCCGAGGTAATCCCTGAGCTGATCCAGGGTCACGATCGCTGTGGCGTTGAGTCCCATCTCTTCAGGCCAGCCTGAGGTTGTGTTGACGCATCATCTTATCCGTGCCGCCGAACTCGTTCAGTGGCCGCGAGTCGATCTCGACGTAGTTGCAACTCTCGCAGACGGAGAACCTCGGAGCGGAGAACAGCTCCGAGGCATCTTCAATCACCCTCTGCTGGGCGATGGTCACCGGCTGGCCGGTGTAGGCTTTAAGCCTGTGCCGGTGCGACGTCACCAGTGGCTCCTTCCGGAGATCCGCCCGCCGCCGTTTCGC
>DATEAO010000086.1:0-2131 GCA_035288345.1 Candidatus Methylomirabilota bacterium
CCGTTTTTTTTCGGATGGCTCCCCAAGGTCAGAGGATGGCACGGGAATATCCTCGTGCGTAGGCAACCAAGGGCCTCCAAAGACGATCTTGTGCCGTGGCATAAATTTTGCCGCTTCGGCTATGTTTGTCGGGACCATCGAGGTTCATGCACCACTACAGAAACGCGGTCCCGCCGCTATAGGAATTCGTACGCAAGATAGCGGTCCGTGATTTCAGGGCGTAACCGTCCTACCTTTCAAAATCGTTTGACAACTGTCTCATCTTTTCCCTATTATCGCCTTATACTGAACGAGCGTTCAGTCGGCGGGGTCATGCCATGCCAGTGGTCGTGAAGCAGATCGAAACGGTGGTCAAGGACCGCGCGCTCATCGCGCGACGGCATGAGCAGATCTGCGAGGCCGCCCTCCTGCACTTCGCCCGCAAAGGGTATCATCAGACCAGCGTCCGCGAGATCGCGGAGGCTGCTCATCTCTCCGTTGGGGCCCTCTACACCTACATCAAGTCCAAGGAGGACATTCTTCTCCTGGTCTATCATCGGATCTTCAGCTTGTTCCGGGAAAAGATGTCGGAGGCGATGGCCAAGAGCGGCGACCCTGCCGGGCAGCTCCGGGCGGCCATCGAAGCCACGCTTAAACTCTACGACGAGTACCATGATCTTATCCTCGTTTTGTACCAGGAGTCGCACACGCTGAGAAGGGAGGCGCTCCAGCAGCTCTTCGAAGTGGACCGCCGGTACGTCTCGATGCTCCAGGCGATCATCGAGAGGGGAAACCGGGAGGGGCAGTTCGCGGCTCAAGATCCGAACCTGACAGCGATCGTGATCCTTTTCTTGTGCGCGGTCTGGCCGCTGAAGCGTTGGAACCTGAAGAAGTACGACCTCGCAACCGTGACAGATAGTGTGCTAGGCCTTGTCTTCAATGGGATCGGAGGGAGTCATGGGCTTCGAGACAATTGAACTCCAGATCGAGGGCGGCATCGCGACTCTCACATTGAATCGGCCAAAGGCGCTGAACGCGCTCAATCTGGCGATGGTGAGGGAGCTGCAACAGGCGGTGCATCAGGTCCGGGACGACCCCACAGTCCGGGTGGTGGTGATCACGGGGGCGGGGGACAAGGCGTTCGCCGCCGGCGCCGACATCACCGAGTTCAAAGGTATGAGCCCGGTCGATGCCTGGGTGTTCACCAAGCAGATGCAAAGGGTCTACTTGGAGCTCGAGCAGTTGCCGAAGCCGGTCATTGCCGCCGTGAACGGGTATGCGCTGGGTGGCGGGTGCGAACTGATGATGGCCTGCGACATCGCCTACGCCTCGGACCGGGCGAAGATCGGCCAGCCCGAGATCACCCTCGGGATCATCCCGGGTGCCGGTGGGACGCAGCGCCTTCCACGGCTGATCGGCAAACAGCGGGCGAAGGAGCTGGTGATGACCGGCGATATGATCGGCGCCCAGGAGGCCTGGAATCTTGGATTGCTCAATAAGGTTGTTCCGTCTGATCAACTCATGGCTGAGGTGCGGAAGCTCGCCGAGAAGCTCGCAGGAAAGGGAGCGGTGGCGCTTAAAGCAGCCAAGGAGGCGATCGAGGAAGGGTGCGATATCGGGCTGGAGCGGGGGCTCGGAATCGAAGGCAAACTGTTCGGCCTGTGTTTCGCCACCGAGGACAAGGTGGAGGGTGTCAACGCCTTTCTGGAAAAGCGTGCGCCGAATTTCAAGGGGAAGTAGTGGAAGACATGTTTAGGGTTTCGGGTTCCGAGTTTCGGGTTAAAGTGCGGTCATGAAGTTTGAACTGACCCAGGAGCAGCAGCTCTTTCGGGAAATGGTGCGCGAGTTCGCGGCCAAGGAGGTGGCGCCCCTGGCCAATCGGGTGGACGAGGAGGGGGTGTTTCCTCACGAGACGGTCAAACAGATAGGCGAGCTGGGGCTCATGGGTGTGGCGATCCCGACAGAATATGGCGGTGCCGGGGCGGACAACGTCTGCTACGCTATCGCCATGGAGGAGATCGCGCGGGCTTGCGCATCCACCAGTGTCATCGTGTCGGTCAACAACTCGCTGGTTGCCGATCCGCTGTACAAGTTCGGCACAGAGGCACAGAAGCAGAAGTATCTGATACCCATCGCCTGCGGCAGCATGCTG
>DATEAO010000087.1:0-5182 GCA_035288345.1 Candidatus Methylomirabilota bacterium
AAGAGAAAGCTGATCGCTGACAGCTCCGTGGGCAACGCCACGCCTCGAACGAGCCGGCGTCCTTCAATGAGGTCAATCATGTATTGGCCGAGTTCCTTTAGCATCTTGCTGCCGGGCCGGGTGGCCAAGGTAGGCGCTCAGCACCCGCTGATCGCGTGAGACTGATTGCGGATCACCCTCGCAGATCACCTCGCCATGGTGGAGCACGGTCACCCGCTCAGCCGTCTCCATGACCGCCCACATGACGTGATCGATCCAGAAGAGCGTGACTCCGCGCTCATTACGGATGCGCCTGAGGATCTTCGTGAACTGGCCCACCTCAGTTGGCGTGAGCCCTCCGAGGATCTCGTCGAGAAGCATGATGCGGGGAGCCAGCGCGAGCGCCATGGCCAGCTCGAGGAGCTTCCTGCGGGGCGCTGTGAGGTGCCGCGCCAGAATGCCGGCCTGGTCAGCAAGCTCGACCAGCTCGAGCAGCTCGCCAGGAGCCACGCGACCGTTTGTGCTGAAGAGCGCGGCGGTCCTGATGTTCTCGATCACAGAGGAATCCAGGAACGGCCGCGGCGTCTGAAAAGTCCGCCCCACGCCGAGCCGGCAGATCCGATACGGAGGCAACTTTGTCAGCTCATGACCTGCCAAGCGAATGGTCCCTGAAGAGGGTCTCAAGAGCCCGCTGATCAGGTTGAACAGGGTGGTCTTTCCCGCTCCGTTCGGGCCGATCAGCGCGGCGATCTCTCCCTCTGCCACGGCGAAATTCACGTCCTGGAGCACGCGGAGACCGCCAAAGTTCTTGTTGACGCCTGTCCCCTCAAGCAGCGGGCGCGTACCCACTGGACCACCTCCTCTCACAAATAAGGACCCCCTGTTCGAGCGCCGGCTTTGCCGGCGCCATCCCGGGGGAGGTTCGGAAGGGGGGCGTGCCCCCCTCCGAGCATACTCATGAGGCTTCCGCCAAGGGACCGAGGTATGCCCGGCGAACACCCGGGTCGTTCAACAGCTCATGCCCGCTCCCCTCCCCCACGATCCGTCCGGTTTCGAGAATGTAAGCGCGGCGCGCCAAGGCAAGCGCGACCTGGACGTTCTGCTCCACCAGCAAGAGCGCGAGGCCGGTGCTGTGGATCTCGCTGAGCAGACTGAAGATCAGCTCGACCATCTGCGGCGCAAGCCCGAGTGATGGCTCGTCGAGCATGAGCAGCGATGGCTGCGCCATCAGCGCCCGCGCGATCGCCACCATCTGCTGCTCGCCGCCCGACAGGGAGCTGGCGAGCTGGCGTCGGCGCTCGCGAAGGCGCGGAAAGACCTGGTACATCTCCTCGAGCTTCGCGCGCATCTCACCGCGCGCGCGGCCGGTATACGCGCCCAGCTCCAGATTTTCCTCAACGGTCATCCGGCCGAAGAGGCGGCGGCCCTCGGGGACCATGGCGATTCCGCGCTCCACGACCCCGTCGGCCGGGACTGAGCGGAGATCCTCGCCCTGCCAGCGAATATGCCCGGCGCGCGGGCGCACGAGGCTTCCGATCGACTTGAGGAGCGTGCTCTTCCCTGCTCCGTTCGCGCCCACAAGAGCGACGAACTCTCCCGCCTCGACCCTCAGCGAGACACCGGAGAGCGCGGTAAGACCGCCGTAAGCCACCTCGAGATCTTGAACCTCAAGCATGGTTAAGCGCTCAGCTTTCGCGCGCGATCACAGGCGGGGGCCAACCCAAGCGCGCGGCCCTGAATGCACGTGAGCGCGGGCGCGTGCCAGCCCAAGCACAAGGCACTGAGTGCACGCGAGCACGGGCGGGCGACAGCCCGGGCGCCCGTGCTGTAATGAAAGTAGGGGCCGGCATCACGATGACACCGGCCCCTTGAGATCAGCTTATGCCCAACCTGGTTTGGGAACCATCGCAGTGCCGGTTGCACGGTCCCTCGGCCAGACGATCTCGAACTCTCCCTTCTGCCACTGTCCGATCATTCCGGGGGTGGACTTGTTGAGCCCCCTGGTGAACTTCACCGACCCTAACAACAGGCCCGTGAACTCCTGCGAATCAAGCATCTCCTTGATCCGCTTCCGGTCCAGCCCCACCTCTGCCACGCACTTTTCAATGATCTGGAGCATCGACATGACGACGGCGCCCCCCCATCGATCCGGCTCTGTCTTCGGAAACTTCTTCACGTAGGCCTCGTAGTAATCTTTCGACCCGGGGGTCTTGACCTTGGGGTTCCACCCCGCGAACCCCGTGATCCCCTCAGCTCCTTTGAAGCGGTCCCGATAAAAGAAAAACGCGGTCCCCACTGCGGTGAAGTAGACCCGCGGGTTGTAATCCACCTCCTTCGCCTGGCCGGTCATGAGGATGTTGTCGGGCGGATAGCTGAGCCCGATAAACGCATCCACCCCAGCAGCCTTCACCTCCTTGAGGATCGGCGCGAGATCCTTGACCCCTAGCGGGTAGCTCTTCACAATCACGGGAGAGAGCCCAGCGTCCTTGAGAAGCGGCGTTAACGCGTTATACATCTCGATCCCGAAGAGATCGTTTATGTATGCCAGCCCGACCTTCGAGATCCTCCCTTGCGCCTTTTGATCCTTCATGAACCCCGCAACGGCCTGCACCAGCGCATCAAGCTGCTGAAGGATCACGTAGAAATAGGGGAAGTGGAACTCCTCCAACTTGGCCGAGCCCACCGTGGGACCGATCATCGGGTAACCATACTTATTGGCCACAGGCGCAACGGCAAAGTGCATCGCGGTGCCCCAGGGCGGAAGAATCAGATCGACCTTGTCTTCGGTCATCAGCTTTTCGTAAGACCGCACAGCCGTCTCGATCTCGCTCCGATCATCGATCGAGACGAACTCGACGGGCCGGCGCCCCTCGCCCTTGACCATGAGCCCGCCCCTGGCGTTGACCTGCTCAGCCCACAGGGCGTAATTCGTGCCCTGTGTATACTGCGCCCCTGGGGCGTAAGGCCCGGTGGCTGACAGGGTGTAGCCGATCCTGACTGGCTTGGCCTGGCCCCAGGCCTTTCCCCGGAGCCCAGCCAGGGCGGCTGTCCCAGCCACTGTGGTCTTGAGAAACTCTCGTCTCTTCATGCTCATAATCGCTCCCTCCTTCTTTGGCTAGAGGTCCAACCGCTGGTTGATGAGGTCTCCTGAGAGCGGGGGACGGTCAGGCGAGGCTGTTCGCTTGACCGCGTGATCACCTGCTCCTTTCCTGCTCCCCAGGTCTGGGCTCCTAGCCCCAGACCTTGTCGGCCACGTCGGCTACGAGCCGCAGCTTGGCCTCCTGGGCCCTCTCGTCGACGGGGTTGGCACCGATCACCACCGGGGAGAAGCCGCACTGGGTGGAGATCGCGAGCCGGTCCTTCCCGACATAGCGCGCAGCCTCGTCGATGCGCTTCACGAGGACGTCGACCGGCTCCAGCTCGGGTCGCTTGCTGGAGATCAGCCCGAGCACAACGACCTTGTCGTCGGGCATCTTGGCCAGCGGCTCGAACGACCCTGAGCGCCGGTCGTCGTACTCGAGCAGGAAGACATCGAAGTTCGTAGCCCGGCGGAAGACCCTCTCTGCGAGCAACTCGTAGCCGCCGGTTGCGATCCACTTGCCCTGGTAGTTGCCCTTGCAGAGGTGGAGGCCGAAGGTGACGCCGGGCACGTCGGCGACCGAGTTGATCAGGTCGACGCCCTCGGTCAGCGTGCGCTCGGTGGGCATGCCCATCGACTCGCGCAGCCCGCGGTTCTCGGGGTCGACGAGGGTGCCGAGGTCGGGCGAGTCGATCTGGATGTAGGTGCAACCGAGACGCGCGAGCTCCTGGGCCTCCTCCCGCACGATCCTGGCGCCGTCCGCGAATAGCTCGTACGCGTCGGCGTAGGCGCCCCGAGAGCGCTCCGGCGACCACGTGCAGTAGAGCAGCACCGGGCTCGGGAGCAGCGCCTTCACCGGCCGCCGGGCGACCGCGCGAGCGTAGGAGTACTCCTCGACGGTCATCATCCGCTTCCGGCGGATCTTGTCGACCACGGTGACGGGGCTCTGGAAGTCCCACTCCTGCCCGGGGCGCTCGCCGTGGAAGGTGACGCCGACCCCGGGGATCGGGGCCACGCCGTCGATCTGGGCAAGCAGGTGGTCGAAGAAGGAGAAGCGGCGCAGCTCGCCGTCGCTGACGACGTCGAGCCCAACACCCTCTTGGAGCGCGATCGCCCCATCGACGGCGCGGTCCTCGATGCGCTTGAACTCTGCCGCGTCGATGAGCCCCTTCTCGAGCGCCTGGCGCGCCTCGACTAGGTAGGACGGACGCAGCAACGAGCCGATTGTGTCAGCGCGATGGATAGTCGCCATGATGTTGCCTCCCCTTTCCTGTTGCCTGGCGCCACGAGCCTACCACGACTCGCGTGCGCTCAGCGTTTTGAGGTGGTGCGATCGCGTGACCAGATCCAAGTGTGTAGCCAATCCTAACAGGCTTGGCCTGGCCCCAGGCCTTGCCCTGGAGCCCAGCCAGGGCGGCTGTGCCACCCACCGTCGCCGAGAAACTCTCGCCTTTCCATGCTCATAATGGCTCCTCGTTAACCCTAGAGATCGCTGCGTTGGTGGCTCCCCGGCGGTCTGGTAACCGGGAGGTCACGCGAGCCTCTCATGTATCAACTCGCGGATCACTTACCGGGGCGAGGGAATGCTAGCAAGGGCCTGCTGACCCGTCAAGCGAAAAGGCGGCAGGTGCTGTTGTTCTATGAAAGTGTCATCCCCTAACTGTTCAGTGAAAATGTCATCCCATGGACCCTACATGGGAGACACTCACAATGAGCAGGAAAGAAGTACCCCGGGCCGGCCTGATCAAAGCCGCCCTCGCCGGACGCATCACCAACGCTCAATGCCTTCCTGCCGGAATTCCCTGCGGACTTCAATCCCCGCTTCGCGCATGCGCCCGCTGACGCGACGGCCGTCTGGCGGTGTCCCCCGCGCGATCTGGCTCGGGTCCTCAGCTGCCGCTACTCCCGCGTCGTCGCCCCTGACAATACCGCCCGCCTCAGCCCGCGGTGGCTGCAACTTGCTCGCGGCCCGCAGGGGCGCTCCTATGCCGGCTGCCGCGTCGAACTCCACGAACTGCTCGATGGCCGCTTACGGGCCTTCTCTCAGGGGAGGCTGCTCGCCTCGCAGCCCTCGCCAGGCCCCGCGTTCGTCCTCACGCCCCGCCAGGCGCCGCACACCGCGCG
>DATEAO010000088.1:0-5479 GCA_035288345.1 Candidatus Methylomirabilota bacterium
CACTCCTCGCTTCCTCGCCGCCTTGCATCTGGACTTTTTTGAACAAGCCTGCGGCTAGCCGGTGTTTTTCAAGGCGCGGCAATTCGGAGCCGAGAGATCACTGGCCCTGCACAAGGACCCGCATGCTCGGCCGCCGTCTCAGCTCACCCGCATGGGGGCGCAGGTGCGGCTGACTGTGGATCGCCGTCACGTTCAAAGCCCCCTCCCCACATCTCCTCCACCACATGTAGTAATGCCGGCAGATCGCTGACGGCCCAGATTTAGCACACTTATTTGTCCAAAGTTACAGCTCATCGCGTTTTGGTTTCGGGAGGCGGCCGGACTTGGCGATCTGGTCGGCGGCCTCGTCGGTGGCATTCTTGAGCGCGTGCAGCAAGGCTTTCCGGAACACCCTGTTGAACCAACGTCCCGTCTCAGATTCCCAAAACTCAACGTACTGCGTGAGCTCCTGATCCGAGACCGACCGATACGCATAGAGTACTGTGGTCAAGAGCGCCTGCTGCACGGCCGGATAGGCGGCCTGCAGTTCTTTCTCCAACTCTGCCTGTTCAAGGTGGCGGGGGGATGTGATTTCCGGGTTGAGCTTTGTCATGCCCTGGATCGCGATGGTCGCACCATCAAGCACGGAGTCCGTCAGACCGACGGCTTCATCTAGTCTTCGAACCAATGCGAGGCGTTCTTGGGCCAACCCGGAGTCGTTGAGCCTTTGGGCGAAAGCCTCAAGGTCTTTTTCGTTTCCAGGTGCGTCGGCTTCCGCTTCGAGCTGAGTGAACTTTTTTGAAAGCGGCGAACGCAACCATGGCAGGAGGACCAACATTCGTTCGTGATAGAAATTGTCCAACAGGCTCTTCGTGATCACCGCATAAAGCTCATCAGACTGGAAGTGACGGACGAAAATCTCAATGACCGCCTGCCCCCCGGGACCTGCGGCTAATGGACTGCGGCGAAGCTGAACCTGGAGTTGACTCTGCACTTGGAAGATGGCTTTCTTTGCCCCGGAAAGCTGCAACGCTTCCTCGACAAGCGCCATGCGTTCGCCGAGTTTTCGTTCGAGAAGCTCCCGCTCTTGAGCGAGGTCGCGGTTCAACCGAACCGCGGCCTGCAGTGCCTGGACTCCTTCGTCCTCACGCCCGAAGTGCAGAAGCAAGCGACCAAGCTGGGCTTGGCTGTAAGCGTCTTCAGGATTGAGCGCGACGGCTCGCCGGAAAGCCACAAGGGCCTCGTCGTATCGCTTAAGACGACCGGTGACCACGCCAAGCGACACCTGGGCGCGCCAATGATCGGGGTTCACCACCACGGCCTGGCGCAGCCACATCAGCGCTTCTCCGAGCTGACCGCGCTCGTAGTAGATGACCCCGATGTTCGGATACGGCCAGGAAAAGTTGGGATCATCCGCTATCGCTTTTTTGTACGCTTCGATTGCCTCTATAGGCTTCTTGGAGCGGTTGTATAAGCGATGCCCGACGACATTCAACGATTCAGCCAGTTTCGAGACATCGTGTGCCGGGAGACGGACACGAAGGTATCTCTCCACCTGTTGACGAGCGACCGCGTCGGGTGTGTTCCGGATGACTATCTGCCAAATGAACCGCGCGAGACGGGCTGATCCTCCGTCAGTGATTGCGACCCCAACAGAAATCAGGCAGTCCGCTCGTTCTGGATGGATGAGCATCGCAAGTAGCGCCAAAGTTTCCCTAGTCACTCCTGTGACAGGCAGCCCGCAATAATCAGCTCCTTCGCGCACCCACCCTCGGCTACGGGCGAAATTCAAGACGGCCTCCCGGTCTCTAGATTCTACGAGCACTCGGAAAAGATACTCCGCCATGCCTTCACCAGTGGAGCCGGCAAGGCTTGCTTTGAGCCATTGCACCGCGAGGGCCGTCTTCCCCATTCTCTCGGCCAGCGAGCCAAGAAGATAGGAGTGCGTCACGGACGGCTCAAGTCTCGCTGCCTCCGTATAGGCCTCCAGGGCCTCATCGAACTCTCCAAGCATCTCCGCCACAGAGCCTCGATAGGCTTGCGCAGGAACGGACGTCGGTAGGGCGGCAACGGCTTTCCTGAAGTGCTGAAGCGCCTCGCGGAGGGCGTTTTGCTCAAGCGCCTGACGACCGGCTTTAAGCGACTGCTCAGCGTCCTCAGATGCGACAACGGGCCCTTCAGGGTTCGCGATAGCTGGATGGCTTGCAAAGGTGACGAATACCCAAGCGACTACTGATAGAATCAGTAGTTTCCCGGAATACTTTTCTAAAAGTCTCACGTCAATGTCCTCCAGATCCATATTTTCGAAAGGCAAGCGGAAGCACACGAACGCCCTCGCTGGCCATCCGTGATGGTCAACGAGGGCACACATAGTTGCCTGAAGTTACAGCTCATCGCGTTTTGGTTTGGGGAGGAGGCCGGACTTGGCGATTTGGTCGGCCGCCTCGTCGGTCGCGCTCCCAAGAGCCTGGCGCATTGCTTTGCGAAGCGCGCTGCTGAACCAACGCCCGGCCTCGGATTCCCAGAACTCGACGTATTGGGCGAGTTCCTGATCGGAAACAGAATGGTACAAATACAATGTCATCACTGAAGTCGCGTCTTGCACGGTCGCATGGGCCGCCTGCCGTTCCTTCTGGAACGCGCTCTGCTCGGGCGCGACTTGATTGATAGTCTTGGCCATGCGTTGGACGACCACCATCGCAGCGTCTCGCGTGACTTCGGTCGAGCCGAGCGCTTGATCTAATCTCCGAATCAACGTCAAGCGCTCTTGCGGCGGCGGAGAATTCTTGAGGCCCTGAGCGAACACTTCCAGTTCTTTCTCGTTTTCAGGTGTGTAGGCGTCCGACTCGAGTTGAACGACCTTCCTCGACAAGGGAGAGCGGAACCAGGGCAGCAACGCAGACATCCGCTCGCGGTTAAAATTTTCCTGCAGGCTCTTTGTGAGGGACGCGTAGAGCGCCTCAGGGCGGAAGGCGCGAATGAAGATTGTGATCACAGCCTGGCCTTCTTCTGTCCCGCCTAACGGGCTCGCGTCAAGCTGGGCCTGAAGCTGGTTCTGCACCTGAAACACGGCGTTCGTTGCGCCGGATAGTCGCAAGATTTCAGCCCCAAGGGCCGTACGCTCACGGAGCTTCTGTTCCAGCAACTCCCGCTCTTGCTGGAGATTGGGATTCAGCGTGACCGCGACCTGCAACGCTTCAACCCCCTCGTCTTCTCTCCCGAAGTGCAGCAGCAACCGGCCAAGCAGGGCTTGGCTATACCAGTCCTCGGAATTAAGGGAGACAGCCTGCCGAAATGCGACGAGCGCGTCTTCGTATTGCTCGAGCCGGAGTGCAGCGGCCCCAAGAAGGGCCTGGGCCTTCCAATGGTTCGGATTAACGCCTACGGCCCGACGAAACCATCGCAACGCTTCCTGGAGCTGCCCTCGCTCGTAATAGATGAGCCCGAGGTTTGAATAGGGCCAGGAAAAAGCCGGGTCTGCCGCAATGACCTTCTTGTATACTTCAATCGCCTCGGCAGGCTTCCTGGAGCGGTTGTGCAGCCGCTGCGCGATTCCATTCAATGATTCAGCCAGCTTCGGGACGTCATGCGCCGGGAGACGGACGCGAAGGTACCTTTCCGCTTGTTGGCGAGCGGCGCCGTCGGGTGTGTGCTGGATCACTGTCATCCAGATGAGCCGCGCGAGCCGGGCTGATCCTCCGTCAGTGATGGCGACACCAACCGAATTCAGGCAGTCCGCGCGTCCTGGATGGATGAGCATGGCCAGCAGCGCCAAAGTTTCCCGAGAAACTCCGGTGACAGACAGCCCGCAATAGTCGGCCCCTTCGCGCACCCACTCTCGGCTGCGAGCGAAGTTCAAGGCCGCTTTCCGATCTCCGGATTCCACGAGCACCCGGAAAAGATACTCGGCCCTGCCTTCACCAGCGGAGCCGGCAAGGCTTGCTTTGAGCCATTGCAGTGCGAGGGCCGTCTTCCCCATTCTTTCGGCCAGCGAGCCGAGCAGGTAGGCGTAGGTCGCGGACGGTTCAAGTTTCGCTGCCTCCGTATAGGCCTCCAGGGCCTCATCGAACTCTCCGAGCATCTCCGCCACAGAGCCTCGATAGGCGCGCGCGGGAACAGACATGGGCGCGGTGGCAACGGCTTTCCTGAAGTGCTGAAGCGCTTCGCGGAGGGCGTTTTGCTCGAGGGCGTGACGGCCGGCTTTAAGCGATTGCTCAGCGTCCTCAGATGCCACAACGGGCCCTCGAGGGATCGCTGCCGCCGGGTGGCTAGCAACCGCGAGGCACACCCAAGCCATGACCAAGGAGACCAGCAGTTTTTTCCCGTAACGGCAAGCTGAAACACAGACGCCTTCGCCGGCCATCGACGATGGGGCCAGCGAGAGCGCGAAAGGTTGTCCGAGGACCCGGCTACGGAGCACGGCTCACTCTCCTATGGGACCGGACGATTTAATTGGCAGGCTGCTGAAAAAGGCCCATCTGCGGCGTTGACTTTCCTCGGAGGGGGCCACGCCCCCCTTCCGATTCCTCCCCCAAGCTTGCGCGAGCGAGGGTCGCGCTCGAACGGAGAAGGCGGTCGCTCGTCGTTGCAGCGTACATCTCAGTACGCCTCACTCCTCGCTTCCTCGCCGCCTTGCATCTGGACCTTTTTGAGCAGCCTGCTCAGTAGGGAGCAGAAATCGTGCCAGCACTACGGGCGAAACCCGGCTTGTATCTTGTAAGATTTCAAGTGTTTTTCCATTCAAAGAAACAGGCAATTTTTTCGCGGTTCAGAAATGTAAAGATGCTTTATAGAGGAGCCAGCGCTGACAGCTCAGAGACCGGAAGGCTTACCGCAAGAGGGCGGCGAGGTCGAAGCGGAGGCCCGGAGGGGTCCGCGCGGGCGATACACGTTCTCGCAGGCAACTCGCCGGGTGAACTCCGCTTGACACAGCAGGGCCGACCTTGATATAAGTGAAGCACCCGAAGAAGCCAGCCATACCGACTGGGGGGAAGGCAGGGTTGCGACGGGAAATGAAATGCAGTAAGCGAAAGCCAGCGACCGTGACGGCGCTGGCTTGTGTTGTTTTTAGGGCCCAGAGACGCGTAGCTCAAACGAATGGAGGAGGGTGTCGATGACCGACCAGGAAGCCCTCATTGAACGACTGATGGTTGAGCACCAAGAGTTCCGTCACCTCAAAGAAGAACACCAGCAGTACAAACAAGAACTCGCCGCGCTCCAGCGCCGTCCGTTCCTCTCCGCCGATCAGCAGTGGAGGGAGAGCGAGCTGAAGAAGCTCAAGCTCATGGCAAAGGATCGGATGGAGGCGATTCTCCGAGAGGCCCGCGCGCCTCAAAAATCCGCCCAGGCAACGGCCTGAGCGGACCTGGCAGTTCCCCATGAGGTGCGTCGGGGCAGAGTCCCTGCCCACCGCTCATACCTTACCCATTGCCCTGCGCCAAACCGCTTAGGGAACCACACGTGGCTGAGCGATCACAAAAGCCTTCACGCACTTCCGGCT
>DATEAO010000089.1:0-7127 GCA_035288345.1 Candidatus Methylomirabilota bacterium
GGGGAGCGCCTGGGATTTCTCCCAGGGGATCTCTACGAGAAGATCCACCCGTACTTGCGGCCGCTCTATGACGCCCTGTACGACATGATGGAGGCCGAGAAAGTCGCGGCGATGATCGAGAAGGGGACGATCGAGATCGCGCCGCTCGCCTACATGCGCGGCCGCACACTGAATGACGCATTCATCATCTTGGATGAGGCTCAAAACACGACGCCCGAGCAGATGAAGATGTTCCTCACCAGGCTCGGCTTCAACTCAAAGATGGTGATCACCGGAGACATCACGCAGGTCGACCTCCCGGCAAACCGCCCCTCGGGGCTGATCGAGATCCAATCGGTGCTCAAGGGGATCAAAGGAATCAAGTTCGTCTACTTCTCAGAAAAGGACGTGGTCCGCCACGAGCTGGTCTCGGCCATCATTAAAGCCTACCAAGAGCACGATCTTCAGGGCGGCTCTCCCCTGAGAGAGTAATGCCAGGAGTGCTGATCCGAAGCCTTCCGCCTCGGGCTCGACTTCCGTTGAAACGTCTCCAGCGCACCGGCCGGCGTGCGCTTCGGGCCCTGGGGCGCGCGGGCTCGGAAGTGCATCTTACCTATGTGAACGACCGCCGGATGAAAAGCTTGAATGCCCGATTCCTCGGCAAAGAGAAACGAACTGATGTGCTCGCATTTCCCTTCGATGAGCAGGGGCCTGTTCCGCTTCTCGGCGAGGTGGTGGTCTCTTGGGAGACCGCCAAGCGACAGGCCGGCCGGCTGGGGCACTCCCTCGAGCAAGAGCTTCACCTTCTGACGATCCACGGCTTGCTCCACCTGGTCGGGTACGATGACCGTTCCCCCTTGGACGCGCAGCTCATGCATGATCGTGAGCGCTCGCTCTTCCATCAAATCGTCGGTGATTCACCCCCTAGCCTTTGGAAGGATCTCCTCTCAGCCTGACGCCATGTCTTCTCCCGAGTCCCGGCCCTCGACCCCCCCCGCGGATTTCGCGAAGCGAAATCCCAACGCGGGGGCACCCGTGTCCAGGTTTGGGTCCCCCAAACCTACGGGTGCCGAACCCCGAACCCCGAACCCCGCCCCCTCACCCTTTACCCTCTCCCCGCTGGGGAGAGGGCAGGGTGAGGGAAGTTTCCGCTCCGGCTACGTTTCTCTCGTTGGCCGCCCGAACGTAGGGAAATCTACGCTGCTGAACCGGCTGGTGGGCCAAAAGCTCGCCATCGTCTCTCCGCGTCCTCAAACAACCCGCAATCGGATCTTGGGCGTGAAGCATCTCCCTCACGCGCAGATGATCTTTATCGACACGCCCGGCCTCCATGAGCCCAGGGGGGCGTTCGGTCAGCTCATGATGAAGACCGCGCTCCGCTCCCTCGAAGAGGTCGACGTCGTCTGTTTCATCGCTGACGCCTCCGTTGATCTGGACGCCGCTGATGAGATGACGTTGAAAACTCTGGCGCCGCTCCGGGTGCCGGTGATCTGCTGCCTCAACAAGGTCGATTTGGTCGCCCATAAGGCTGAGATTCTCCCGAGAATCGCGGCCTACCGGACGCGCTATCCGTTTCAGGAGATCATCCCCATCTCTGCAATGGAGGGGACCAACGTCGACCGGCTGGAGGAGATCATTCTGGAGAAGCTCCCTGAAGGGCCACCCTACTTCCCCCCTGGAGTGACGACAGATCAGCCTGAAACGTTCTTCATTGCGGAGGTCATCCGAGAAAAGATTTTTATGCTGACCTCCCAGGAAGTGCCGTATGCGTGCGCAGTCAAAGTGGAAACGGTGGAAGAGCGAGCGGCGCCGGCGCTTCTCTACATCCGGGCGGTGATTGCCGTGGAGCAGGAGTCTCACAAGCCGATCCTGATCGGCCAGAAAGGACAGCGCCTCAAGGCGATCGGCCAAGCGGCGCGCCAAGAGCTTGAGCGGTTTTTTGGCATCCAGGTCTTCCTGGATCTCTGGGTCCAGGTGAGACGGCACTGGCGGAAGGACGAGCAGGCGCTCCGAGAGCTCGGCTTCTACCTGAGGTCATAGCACGTCATGGGGCTAGAGAAGACCCGGGCCGTCGCTGGTGGCAGCCGCCCGCTCGGCGAAGCGGACAAGCTGCTCACCTTTTACACGAGAGAGTTTGGAAAACTTCGCGGGGTTGCCAAAGGGGCCCGACGTGTACGATCGAAATTCGGGAGCGCGCTAGAGCTGTTCACGTACGGCCAGTTGGTGTTTTTTGAGCGGCCTCGGAGCGAATTAATTGCCGTCGACCACTTCGACATCATCCATCCGTTTCAGATCGTGAGAGAGGACCTCGAGCGCCTGGGACGCGGGGCGTGGATCGTCGAATGCGTGACTCACTTGACCGCGGATCGCGACCCGCAGCCTGCCCTCTTCGGGCTTCTGTTGCGCGCCCTCCGCGCGCTCGAAGGGAGGACGCGACCGGAATGGGTGACGCTCTGCTTTGCCTTACGGGCCGCCGATCTCACGGGCCATCGTCCCCGCCTGGATCGGTGCCATCGATGTGGAAAGATCCCCGGGCGGCGCGTGCGCTTCGATCCGGGCGGCGGGGGACTCCTCTGTCCTGATTGTCCTGCTGCCGGAGTCGGAACTCTTCTTCTCTCGTCCCAGGCCCTCTCGGCGTTGAGGCGGCTCCACACGCTTCGATGGGACGAGCGACTGCGCGTGCAATTCCCCCGGGCCCTAGAGCTGGAGATGCTGACGGTGGTGGAAGGATATATCCATGCCTTAATCGGGTACGCTCCGCGCGTGGATCGATTTCTTGAGCAGACTCAGCTGAAGGAAGGAGTAACGCGGGCTTCGCCAGCGCATTGATCGTGGGGAAGCGCGGGCGTGGCGGACCCAGGGCCGCGAGCAGGGCTCTGAATGCAATGGATGAGGTTCGGAAGGGGGCGTGCCCCCTCCGAGTGTTATCTGCAAACCGCGCGCGGCTCGTTCCCCGGCAGGAACGCCATGATCACCGGGTGAGTGCACACATTACCGTCGAGCTGGCCACCATCCCGGTCAACAGTCGCGAACACGACGCGCTCTGGCACCGGGAAATCCTCGGGCGGCGTGCGTGAGAGCATTTTTGTCATGTAGGCGGTCCAGATCGGGACCGCCACCCGAGCACCTGTTTCGTCAAACCCAAGGCTTCGCGGTCGATCATATCCAACCCAGACCCCCGTCACCACGCGGGGCGTATACCCGACGAACCACGCGTTTGAAAAATCGTTGGTCGTGCCGGTCTTTGCCGCGATCGGCCGGTCGAGCGCTTTGGCTGCGACCCCGGTGCCGCGTTCGACCACACCGCGAAGCATATGGGTGATCGAGTAGGCGACTTCAGGCGAGAGGGCCTCGCGCCCTTGAGGGACGTTTTCCTCCAGGAGCTTCCCCTGCTTATCCGTCACATATCGAATCGCGATCGGCGGCATCCAGACGCCTTGATTGGCAAACGCGCCGTAGGCCGAGGTTAGTTCCAGCAACGACAGATCGGAGCTGCCAAGGGCTAGCGTGAGGTTGTTGTTGAGTGGGCTCTGAATTCCCAACCGGCGCGCGACCTCGACAACCTTTCGGATTCCCACGCGCTCAAGCACCTTGATCGTCACAATGTTGATCGACTCCTCGACCCCGCGCTGAAGTGTGGTTGGGCCACGAAACTTCTTGTCATAATTCTCCGGCTGCCATGGTTTCCCATTCACTCCGGGGTAGCTGACCGGGCTGTCGTCGATGAGGTCAGCGGGTGAGAGCCCCGACTCCAGCGCGGCGATGTAAACGAACGGCTTGAACGCCGACCCCGGCTGGCGTCTCGCCTGTGTGGCCCGGTTGAACTCGCTCCTGAAGAAATCGGAGCCGCCGACCATCGTCTTGATGTATCCCGTCTGCGGCTCGATGGTCAGCAACGCCCCTTCGGGGGCCTCTTCTGTCCCTCTCGCCGTCTTCGTCTTCGCGGCGACGGGAGATCCCGTCCTGGTTGTCAAGGTTTTCAGTCCCTCGCGCAGCGACAGTTCAGCGGTCAACTGCATCTTGGGATTGAGCGTGGTATAGACGTGAAGACCCCCCTTGTAGACCATGTCCACGCCGTACTTCGCCTCCAGCGCCTGCTGAACATACTCGAGGAAGTATTGCCCGGTCGTCTTCCGCCGTTCCGGAGGGACGAGCGCGATCGGCGCGGCGTTCACCTGAGCCCCCTGTTCTTTCTTGATGAAGCCGACGTCCACCATTCGGTTAACCACGAGTCCGCGCCGCCTGCGGGCACTGTCGGGATGCAAGAATGGCGAGTATTTCCCCGGTGCCTGCGGGAGCGACGCCAGCAGGGCGGCATCGGCAATCGAGAGCTCGGTCACCGACCTCCCGAAATAGGTGCGCGCCGCTGCCTCCACCCCGTACGAGCCATGGCCGAAGTAGATATGGTTGAGGTAGAGCTCGAGGATCCTGTCCTTGGAGTAGCGGCGCTCGAGCTCCAGCGCCAGGAAGGCCTCTTTCAGTTTCCGCTCAAGGCTTTTGTCCGGCGTGAGGAAGAGCACTTTAGCAAGCTGCTGGGTGATTGTGCTGCCACCTTCAGCGATCCGCCCTTGCCTGAAATTCTGATAGATCGCGCGGAGGATTCCCATCGGGTCAACCCCGAAGTGGGAATAGAACCTCGAGTCCTCCATCGCGAGAATCGCCTGCTGAACGGGCTTCGGGATCTGGGCCAGCGGGACGAAGATTCGCCGCTCCTCGTGAAGCTCTGTGAGCAGTTCGTCATTGTCGTCGTAGACCTTGGTGCCCTCGAGGGGTCTGAAGTCTTCCAACTGACTCACGGCGGGGAGATTGCTCGGAAGGACAATAAAGGCCCAGAGGGCGGACGCCATCGTTCCGACCACCATCAGGGCCAGAATCCCAACGAGCGCGGTCACCCACCAGCGGCGCGGACGTCTGAGTCTGAGTCTCATCGACCTCCTATTATACCTGTATTAAGGCATTCACAACCGGCTCTTCGGCTTGCCTGTTCGCCAAAAGTCCGCACGTTTCTGTCAAGCTTGTTTTTTGACGTTCACTCGCGCCGTGGCGAGAACCGAGCGTCTTACCCGGAGGCCGGGCGTCAGGGGTCCGGGGCTTGCTTGATCAGCCTTTGCCAACCCCTGACCCCTAGCGCCTGTCCCCGGAACACTGAACGACGGGATGCGAGGCTTATCGGCACGGCGCTGCTTGCCTTTGCGCGCGCTCTTGTGATACAACCGCTCTGCATTCGCTCAGCATCATGAATATCCACGAGCAACTCACACTCATTCGACGCGGCGCGGCGGAGATCATTCAGGAAGCAGAGCTGCGCGCGAAGCTTGAACGGTCCGCGCGTACCCACACGCCCTTACGCGTGAAGCTGGGGCTCGACCCCACAGCACCCGATCTTCACCTGGGCCACACGGTGGTGCTCCGGAAGCTCAAAGACTTCCAGGACCTGGGCCATCAGGTGATCATCATCCTTGGCGACTTTACCGCGATGATCGGCGATCCAACCGGGAGATCCGAGATCCGCAAGCCGTTGAGCCGTCAAGAGATATTGGCGAACGCTCAGACATATCAGAGCCAGATAGGAAAGATCCTGGCCCTTGATCGAGTGAGGGTCGAGTTCAACTCCACGTGGCTTTCCACGCTGGCCTTCGAGGATGTGATTCGAGAGGCGGCGCAAATGACGGTGGCGCAGATGCTTCAGCGCGACGATTTCGCCGCACGGTATAGCGCGGGGCGTCCGATTAGCCTCCACGAGTTCCTCTACCCGATCGCTCAAGCCTACGATTCCGTCGCCCTTCAGGCCGACGTCGAGCTGGGCGGGACTGACCAGACCTTCAATCTCCTGGTGGGGCGCGATCTCCAACGCGCTCATGGTCAGGATGCGCAAGTGATTCTGACAGTCCCGATCTTGGAAGGCCTGGACGGCATCCAGAAGATGTCAAAAAGCTTGGGCAACGCGATCGGCATCAACGAGCGTCCTGTCGATATCTACGGCAAGCTCATGTCCATTTCCGATGCGCTCATGTGGCGATATTTTGAACTGCTGACGCGCGTTCCTGAGCCCGAGTTGGAGACGCTCAAATCAGGTCACCCGATGGAGGCGAAGAAACGCCTCGCGCTGACGATCACCGCTCAATATCATGGCGACGCGGCGGCGGCCGAGGCGGAAGCGAACTTCACGGACGTCTTCCAGAGGCGGCTGGATCCGAAGAACGTCGAGGAGATCAGCGTGTCTGGCGCCTCGGTGGGAGCACGGGGAGTCATGGCGCCCCTCGTGAAGATCCTGATGGCCGCGGGTGCCGTGACCTCGAACTCCGAGGCTCGGCGGATGATCCAGCAGGGGGCTGTCGAGGTGGACGACCAGCGGGTCTCGGACGTCAACCAGACCCTTGCGACGGGCCAGACCTATCGCATTAGGGTGGGGAAGCGGCAGTTCAAGCGGGTGACACTCACCGAGTAGAGTGGGTCCCGGAAGAAAGTATGAAAAATCCCTTGACAAAATTGAAGGGCTTACGTAATGTATGAGGCTGCCTCGAGAAGAGGCGGCGGTAGTAGAGTCTTTTAAAAGCAGACCGACCTGCCGTAGTGCCGTGGGGACTCTCCCCTGAGTTCTTTGAAAAATCCATATGCTATTGACTCACCGATAAGGTGTGCCATCCGCAAACGAGTTTCCTTGCGCTCGAGCCGAGTAACTGGGCTTGAGTTTAGGAAACCAGGATGATTCGCAAAGCTTCTCTTGGCGAGTTTGATCCTGGCTCAGAGCGAACACTGGCGGCGTACCTAACACATGCAAGTCGAGCGGGGATCATAGTGTGAGCAATCATGTTGTGGTCCTAGCGGCGGACGGGTGAGTAACACGTGGGTAACTTGTCCCAGAGACCGGGATACCCCCTCGAAAGGGGGGCTAATACTGGATACGCTCTTCGGAACGGCGGTTCTGAAGAGGAAAGGCGGCTCGCAAGGGCTGTCACTCAGGGAGAGGCCCGTGGCCTATCAGCTAGTTGGCGGGGTAACGGCCCACCAAGGCGATGACGGGTAGCTGGTCTGAGAGGACGACCAGCCACACGGGGACTGAGACACGGCCCCGACTCCTACGGGAGGCAGCAGTGAGGAATTTTCCGCAATGGGCGAAAGCCTGACGGAGTGACGCCGCGTGGGGG
>DATEAO010000090.1:0-2044 GCA_035288345.1 Candidatus Methylomirabilota bacterium
CTGGTGCGGCGCCCGGCTCCGATCACGCAAGCCCGGCCGACCGGCCTCGTCGAACCGGTCCAACCACTTGTAGCCGGTCTTCCGGCTGATGGCGTACCGTTCACACAGCTCCGTCACGGTGTACAGACCAGTTGATGATCGTCAATGAATCGTTCGCGTTGCTCCACGGGTGAAGTCTCCAGCCAGGGCATCGATCAACCTCCAGTTGATCCCCAGTGTAGTGGTGTCACCCATGTTCCCGGTTTACTCTGTTACCTATGCACCCGGTTTGTACCCAGGGGCCGCATAATGAGAGCCTTATAAAGGCATCTCGCTAGGTCGACGCCGTCTTGCTCGAGCTAGCGCAGGTATCCAAGGATCGCGCGGTGGCGGTCAGACAGCTCGAAGCTGATCTGACCTACGATGGAAGGGCGCGAAAAGGAGCTGAAGGAGCGCATCGAGACTCTGGAGCAAACGCCATTGGCCCTGGAGAGGGTGCACCATGGTGTGGGCGTCCCCAGAGGTGGTACACTCGGCCATGAGTCATGAGCCCGCTGACATTCGAGTGGGACCCGCGGAAGGCTGCCGCGAATCTTCGGAAGCACCGGGTTTCGTTCGAAGAGGCGCTCACCGCCTTCAGGGACCCGCTTGCGAAGATCCATTCCGATCCGGACCACTCCGTTGGGGAGAGGCGCGAGATTCTCGTCGGTCATTCGGCTCAGGGGCGGCTCTTGATCGTTGCGTTTACCGAACGGCGGAAGAGGGTCCGATTGTTCAGTGCTAGGCTCGCGACCCGAAGAGAACGACAAGACTATGAGGAAGGCACGTAAGCACCCAGAAGGGGCGGACGACCTCAGGAGCGAGTACCGATTCGACTACTCGAAGGCCAAGCCGAACAGGTTTGCTTCGCAGTTCGGTACCGCGTCGGTGGCCGTGGTCCTGGACCCTGATGTGGCATCAGTATTCCGCACTTCGGAGGCGGTGAACAAGCTCCTCCGCTCTGTGGTGTCCGCGATCCCGAGGCGCGCGAGCCAGCGAGCAGCGGCGAGGCGGGGGCAGTCCAACAAGCGGTTGCAGCGGACGGCGCTCAAGCGCCGCCACTGAAACGTCAAGAAACACGGAGTCACGTTCGAGGAGGCGTCTACCGTCTTGTGGCGACTCACTGGCGGCGACGGTTCCTGACCCCCGGCACTCGGACGACGAGAACCGTTTCGCCACGATGGGCCAGTCATTGGCAAACCGCCTTGTCGTCGTCGCGCACGTCGATCGAGGCAAACAGGTTCGCATTATCAGCGCCCGTCTTGCGACGCGGCGCGAGAGAAGGAACTTATGAGTCAGAAGAAGAAGGTCGTCGCTGACGCCGACATGCTGCCCGAGTACGACTTCAGTGGAGCAGTACGCGGCAAGTACTACGAGCGTCACAGGCAGGGCTCGAATGTTGTCCTACTTGATCCGGATGTCTCCGAGGCGTTTCCCGATGCCACCGCGGTGAACGAAGCCCTGCGACTTCTCGTTTCATTAGCCAGGAAGAAGGTGAGTGCGGCAAAGCGTAGGTCTCGCAGCAGGGTGAGCAACCGGGGACATAGCTAACAGAACGTCCGGGGACATGGTTAACACTTTCCGCGGAGAGAAGGGTGGACCTTCCTGGGGGACGAATGGGTAAGCCCAAGGACAAGCTCGAGATCGAGGTAATGAGGCTACCTCCCGAAGACAGGGCGGAACTCGCGCATCGACTCATTGAGAGTCTTGAAGGTGCGGAGGTGGGTGATTATGAAGCGGAGTGGGTCCAGGAGGCTGCCAGCGACCTCCCGCGTCGCCCCGGCCGTGAAGGAATCGACATCCGAACACGCGAATCAGTCGATAACTGAGATGCCCCTCGCAGGGTCCAGCCTGAGAAGAGCGTGGAAAGGATGGCTAGACCGTGCCCGCAGCCTCTTTGAGATGGTTGTCCACCGTGAGTAGCTCGAGGCCTGCGATCCGTCGGCGCGCAGTGAGGAAAGTAGCCAGATGGAGGGCGTCCAGAGTGCGGAGAGCTTTTCCCGGTGCGACATGGGACGCTAGCTCG
>DATEAO010000091.1:0-3151 GCA_035288345.1 Candidatus Methylomirabilota bacterium
ACTTCCTCGCTGACTTCGAGCTCACCCATGAGCTCGTCGGGCAGCGGATTATTCGTGAAGAGCTGGGAGAAATGATCCGGCGCCTGGCGCGGAGCCCCTCGGGACCGTTCGAGCCGGGAGAGGCCATCGATCCCGACTGGATCTGCTACTTGATGGGGAAGAGCTACACGCGGCCCGAGGTCGAGCACCCCCGCTGGCTCTCCCACCTCAAACCGCTCCTCTCCGGGATCTACACCGCCGACAATATGGACTACGTGCTCCGCGATTCGTATATGTGCGGGGTCGCCGTCGGCCCCATTGACATCGACCGGATCATCTACTACTCCTTCTTCAGCGAGAAGGGGCTCACCCTCGACCGTGGCGGCATCCAGGCGTTCATCATGTTCCTGAACGCCCGCTTCTACATGTACACCAACGTCTACTACCACCGCACGACCCGGGGGATCGACCTTCACCTGAAAGAGATCTTCCGCGACACAATGCAGCTCGTCTTTCCGTATGACCTGAGAAAGGATCTCCAACCGTATCTCTACCTCACCGAGTGGACGCTGCTCGAGGAGGTGGCCCGTTGGCCTGACGCGGACGATGCGGAGCGCCGCGGATTGGGGCGAGAGTGGCGGCAGATCCTCGACCGGCGCCTCAAGTGGCGGATGTCCCACGAGGTGGTGCTCGACATCGCCGAGCCCCGCCGGGGCCAGGCCTTCATGAAAGCCGAGGAGGTGGAAGCGCGCGTCCGCACGCACCTGCCACGGGCGCTTCGCAGTTTTCCATTCAAGGTCGACATGGCCCAGCAGGACCCGCGGCCTCTGAATCCTATCGGGATGCAAGACCGCCAGATCTATGTGTACGACTCGGCCACACGTACGGTCTCCGCCGAGCCGCTGAAGGAGCTGCTGAAGTATCTGCCTGGCAAGGTGGCGCAGTGCCGCATCTTCGCGGCCACGCACGAGCACGATAGAGAGTTGGCGGAGGCGCTCGATCGCGCGCTGGGTGAAGAGCAGCCAGCCCACCCGACGAACCTTTAGCGTGCCGTGGCGATAAGCGTCGCATCTCTTCGTTCTCGGTCGTCGGAGCCCCTCAACGTATACCGCATACGCCTCGGGGTTCCTCCTCCCTCGGGCCTCGATCTGCTCGCTTCTCGCCCCGGCACCAAGGCATCTAGCGCCATGGCGATAAGCGTCGCCTTCCTGCTCTTCGGGAATCGGGAATCGGGATTGGTGATCTGCAATGCGACTCCCGAGCCCCGAATCCCGGACCCCGAACCCCGGACCCCGAATCCCGGAGCCTTCTGACCCACTATGGATCTGCTCGAGGTCAAAAATCGAATTGCCGAAGCGCTGGTCGAATCGATCTTCCGCCGCGCGCGATACACGCTCATCCCCGTGAAGCCCTCTACCGGAACCACCCGCGCCTGGCGTGAGGAGTTCTCCCCCCACGTGGTAGTGAAAAAGGGGAGCGACCGTCAACTGCTCGAGGTGCCCATCAGCGTGAAGTACCGGGTGCAGGTCGGTCAGTTTCTGGCGATCGAGCAGCAGCGGGGGCCGAAGAGCATCTTTCACGCGGCGTGGCGCCAGTGGCCTGACCTCAGATTTATCTTTGTGAGCGAGCGCCCCGAGCCCGGACGCTCGTGCTTCCAGGTGGTTCAGCCCGGCGATGGCAGATCGATCGACTTGGTCCACACCACAGATCTGGCGGACCAGGCTGAGCTGGAGATTTTCCGACATAACGTGGAAGACCATGAGGAGCTGCTGCGCCGGATCTTTTCGCTCCTTTCCGAGGTCTGAGCCTCTCGGGAAGGCATCGCCGTCCGCGGTCCCACACACCCCCTTTCCAAAGATGAGAGATTGGATTACAGTGAGCCGTTGGTGGACCGTTCACGCCCTGCCGGCGCGCTCTGGCCGGGGAAAGGAGATGCTGCGAGATGGACTTTGAGTTGACTGACGAGCTGAAGGCGGTCCGCGAGCTGGCCCGCGACTTCGCCACTCAAAAGATCGCCCCATTCGTTGACAAGTGGGACGAGGCCCACTACTTCCCGTATCAGGAAGCCATCAAGCCCATGGCGGAATTGGGGCTTTTCGGGACGGTGATCCCAGAAGAGTATGGCGGGAGCAACATGGGCTGGGTGGCCGCGATGATCATCACTGAGGAGATTGCTCGGGCTTGCAGCTCCCTGAGGGTTCAGCTCAACCTGCTGGCTTTTGGGTGCGCCTTCACGATCTATCGGTACGGCTCCGAGTCTCTCAAGCAGAAGTATGTCCGGAAGCTGGTCACGGCCGACTATCTGGGCGGGTTCGCAATTACGGAGCCGGGAGCGGGGTCGGATGTCCTGGGGATGAAGTCCACGGCAGAGGACAAAGGAGACCACTGGCTCCTGAATGGGTCAAAGGCCTGGATCTCCAATTCGAGCATCGCTGACGTCATCATCTACTACGCGTACACCGACCGGAACGCGGGCGGGAAGGGGCTCTCGGCGTTTGTGATCGAGCCCAAGCAGTTCAATGGGGTCACTGCCTCGGACTTCGAGAAGCTCGGTTCGCACTCCTCCCCGACAGGAGAGTTGACTCTGGAGAACACTCGCGTGCCCAAAGAGAACATCTTGGGCAAGCCCGGGGACGGCGCGAGGATCGTCTTCAGCTCGCTCGATCAAACGCGCCTCTCTGCCGGCGCGGGGGCGGTCGGGGTGGCGCAGGCGTGTCTGGATGCGGCGACGAAGTACTGCAACGAGCGGAAGCAGTTCGGCCAACCGATTGGTCAATTCCAGATGAACCAGGACATGATTGCCCAGATGGTGACCGAGATCGAGGCCGCTCGGCTGATGGTCTACAGAGCGGCGTGGCAGAAGGACCAAGGGAACCTCGGGAATACGCTGGAAGTGGCTCAAGCCAAGTACCTGGCTGGCGAAGTGGTGGTGAAGTCCGCCAATTACGCCATGAGGATTCTGGGCGCGTACGGCTACTCGACGGAGTATCCGGTGGCGCGGTACTACCGCGACGCCCCAACCTACGTCATGGTGGAAGGGTCAGCCAACATCTGCAAGTGGATCATCGCCCTGGATCAGCTCGGCTATCGCAAGGCGAACAGATAGCGATCAGCCATCAGCCCGGGACGGCCAGCGGGGCCTGTCGCCGCGGCTGCCTTCGCCTGGCCGCGC
>DATEAO010000092.1:0-5780 GCA_035288345.1 Candidatus Methylomirabilota bacterium
GCCCAGCGCCTCTACGCCCGCCGCCTGAAGCCTTCCCCGTGTGACGCCCAACTGGGCGATGGCCCGCCGGCAGAACGGTCAGAACACCCCGCGGAATATCGCCAGCAGCAACGGGCTCCTGCCGCGGTAGTCGGACAGAGACACAAATCCTTCCCGCTCCACGGACGGCAACGTGAAATCCGGCGCCGGATCTCCCGGCTGAACTGGTCGGCGCAACTCGACGGTCATGATTGAACACCTTTCGATTTTGGATTTTGGATTTTCGATTTTGGATTATTACGGACCAGGAACGTTTTCACCAGTCAATATCTCCACAATCGAAAATCCACAATCCGCAATCCAAAATGCGCGTCACTGTATGACGCGATCCGCCCGCATGAGGACGGTCTGCGGGATCGTCCCCTCACCTCAACCCTCTCCCCTGACGAAGAAGGCAAAGGTAAGGAGCGACCAATCCAAAATCGAAAATCGCCAATCGAAAATTCACTTTCAGATACCCTCGGGGAGCCGACGGCTCTCGCCCTCTTTCAACTGCAGGAGGAGGCGTCCGAACAGATCTGCATAGCCTGGCAAGGCCCTGTAAATGGCTTTCGCGCTGTCTTCGTCGTACGCGTGGGAGGTTCGGTTTCGATCCTCCACCATGGCCATCCACTGCTCGTCTCGGTCAATCAACCCGAGACGAAACCCGACGCGGAAGCAGTCGCGCGGTGAGACGCACTCAATCCCTTCGGCCAGGGCGTATCGTTGAAGCGCTTTCCAGGCCATCTCAAACGTGAACTCGAAGCGCTGGATACACGCATCTCGGACGATGGGATCCTCGGGTTTTGCCAAAGCCTCTACCAGACGGCTCAAGGCCCGCTCGAACAGGCTCACCCGAAGGGAGTAAGCTTCCGCCATTAGGCTGGCTCTACTTCCAGAGAGCGGGAGATCGCGTTTGCCGCAAAGTCCCTTGGCGCCCGGGCAAAATCTACCAGGTCCACGGTAAAGAGCGTCGGGAGCGCATCGCAGGCTTCCCGGATCTCCGCCATCGTTGCAGGCCTAACCTCCGTGGGTCCCTCGATGCCAATATCAATGTCCGAACGCTCCCGGGCCTCACCGGAGGCCCATGAGCCAAACAAGAAGGTCCGGTAGGCCGGATCACCAGTTACCTCTCTTACGATAGCCGCCACCCGGCGCGCCACGGACAAGACTTCTGGATCCGGGCGGTTGTCTGGTCTCTGGGGAGTCATGGTTGCTCTGCCACTGGTGTTATCTTGTCCGGAGTCTACCACCGATTTTGGATTTGGGATTCGCGATTTCGGGTCGGCTCCCTCAGCAAACGACCACGACCATCTCAGGAATCGAAAATCCACCCCCACTGCTTCGCGGTTGCGAAGCAAACTGTGGGGGTGCCCCCACGCCTAGATTTCGCCTGTCGAAATCTGTGGGGGCAAAATCTAAAATCCCCCCACAGAGTTCGACCCCGCCGGGTCGAACTCTCAGCGTGGGGGCACCCATGTAGAGGTTTGGCTTCCGCCAAACCTATGGGTGCAAAATCCAAAAGCCTCATGAGAGTGAGTCTAGCGCGCGAATCAGGGAGTCGTTGGGCGGAATGTGGGCCTGGGTATCGGCGAGGTGGCGAAAGCGGACCTTCCCGTCCCGCCCCACCAGGATCATCGCCTGTTCCATCGAGTTTGCCGCCGGGCCTTTGGCGAGGTACGGGAGGAGCGAGGGTTGCTCGCCTTTGATGATCCCAGGGAGCCCGAAGACGGAGGCTCTCATCGAGTTTTTGAGGGCAGCGAGCGCTCCCTTCGTGGTCAATCCGTAGCGGCGGTGGACGACTTGGTCCCCATCGCAGAGGTAGGGAAAGGGGAGGGCGAAGCGTCGCGCGTAGAGCGGCCCAAGCTCGGGTGGCGTGCCGGTGATGTGGAGAATCTCAGCGCCGCGCCGCTTGATTTCTGGATAGCCTAGGCGCAACTGCGCCATGTGCTGGCGGCAGAACGGTCAGACCATGCCCGGGGAAAACCAGAGGAAGACCGGACCATTCTGTATCGTTTGGTCTAACGTCACCACCCCACCCTGGGCTGATGGAAGCGAGAAGTGGGGAGCCGGGTCACCGATCTCAACAGGTTTTGCATTCGTCATGACCTCACTCATCGCGTCCTCCGTTGGATCAAGAAATACCGCTTACGATTTTGGATTTTGGATTTTAGATCTCGGATTGTTTCGAGCCGGCGATCGGAAATCCGCTTGAGAGCGCGTCCACCGCGCGGAGCAGGGTCTCGTTTGGCGGGACGGGAGCGTGGCCGTCCGCGATATACCGGAAGCTCACCCGCCCGTCTTGCGCCACGAGGAAGATCGCTTGTTCCGTGGTCATTTTCTCCGTCGAGGAGTACGGGAGAAGCGAAGGTTGCTCGCCTTTCACGATTCCCGTGACGATGCGAGGGAAGCTTTCGAGTCCGGTTCTCAGAGCAGCCAGCGCTCCTTTTGTGGTAAGACCGTAACGCCGGTAGACTGCGAGGTCTCCGTCACAGAGATACGGGAACGGAAGGGTAAAGCGCCGAGCGTAGAGCGGTCCAAGCGCAGGCGGTGTTAACGTGACGTGAAAGATCTCTGCCCCGCGCCGCTTGATCTCGGGATGGCCTAGGCGCAACTGCGCCATGTGCTGGCGGCAGAACGGTCAGACCATGCCCGCGGAAAACCAGAGCACGGCAGGTCCGTCCCGAATGGCATGCTTCAGCGTGACGACCCCGCCCTGGGCCCGCGGCAGCGAGAAATCAGGCGCCAAGCCCCCGACCTCGATCGGCCTCGCACTCGTTGCGTGAACTTCACTCATCCGGTCCCTCCAGACGCTAGGAAAGAAAAGGGAGCACCAACAAACTGTCACTCTCCCAGCCTGTCTCCTCCATGAGGCGCCGGCTCCGCTCCAGGTATCGCTCCGCTTCAGCTTCATTTCCCTGTTCGATAGCCAACGTGGCGAGTCCATCATAGCAAGGAATCAGGAGCTGGGGTTCCTCTGATTCTTCAGCGAGGGCCAGCGCCTCCCGGTAGTAGCGCTCGCTCTCGGTGAACTCCCCATGGCACTGGTAGATCTGCGCCAGGATGATCAGCGGGATCGGAAGGTGGCTCTTGTGACCGAGCCGGCGGTCAAGCTCGATAGAAGCGCGCGCGGCCTTCACCCCTTCTTCATAATCTCCCGCAAGCGTGCACGAGCGACCAGCGAGGGTGCACTGGAGCCACGACTGATAGGTGAGGTCCCCGATCTTCTCCGCCAGGGCCAACCCCTCAGTGCAGAAGGCGGCAGAGCGGTCCTGGTCTATGGTGGTGTAGAGCACTGCCAGGTTGGCGTACGCCCGGCAAGCCACCGAATGCAGGTCGTGGGCGAGCGCGGTCTCGAGGCTTCGCTTCACCGCCTCAGCTCCCCGCTCGATCTCTCCCACTCTCGCCAGCGCCAAGCCGATCGTATTTGACGCGTGAGAGACCACATCGGGAGCCTCCAGCCGCTCCCCGAGGGCAAGCGCCTGCTCGGCCCACCGAGTCGCCTCTTCGTGCCGTCCGAGACGGAAGGTGATCCGCGCGAGTTCTTGAAAGAGGCGCGCGCGCTCGAGGCAGTCGACCACATCGACCAAGACATCCAGCCCTGTCATGAAGTGGGCGATCGCGCTCTCCGGGTCCCCCAGCGACCAGTACGTGACGCCGATCTTTCGCCTGAGATCAGCCACGGCGAAGCGATCGTTGGCCGCCACCGCCAGCTCCAGCGCGCGCTGCCAAGTGGTGAGGGCCTGCTCAAAGGCGCCCTGGGCGAAGTGGGCGTCACCGAGCCGATCCAGGAGCTGCCGGCGAACCCCCGGCTCGTCAGGCCCGGTATCGAGGAGCCCGAGCGCGCGCTCCCAGAACGCTTGAGCCCGGCCATGCGCGTACTGACGGGTCACTTGATCTCCAGCCAGGAGAAGATAGTGAAGCGCTTTCTTTTGATTGGC
The DNA here is from genome assembly GCA_035288345.1 of Candidatus Methylomirabilota bacterium. Classification (GTDB taxonomy): domain Bacteria; phylum Methylomirabilota; class Methylomirabilia; order Rokubacteriales; family DATEAO01; genus DATEAO01. Next base: position 3,960 of record DATEAO010000092.1, read on the forward strand.
GCTTCTCGCGTAGTGATCGGCGAGCGCGGGAAGGCGCTCATCAATCGCGCCTCCGCCGAGGCGCTCCAACGCGGCCCCGACCAGCTCGTGCCACTCGCTCCGCCGGCGCTGGAGCAAGGCTCCGTAGGCGACTTCCTGGACCAGGTTGTGGCGGAAGACGTAGCGGCGCTGCGGAAACGCGCTCGCCTCGTCGATGAACTCCTGGGCCTTCAACTGATCGAGCCGTTCCATGAGCTCGGCCGACGTCGTCTCTGCCACAGCCTGCAGCAGCGGGAAGTCGAATTCGTGTCCCACCACCGAGGCGAGCTGGAGCGCGCGCTTGGTTTCTCCATCAAGCTGGTCAATGCGCGCCATGATGATGTCGTGGATCGTATCCGGAACCTCGGCCTCACTGAGCGGGGCCGCGATCTCGACGCCCCCGGGTGTCCGAGTCAGTTGGCCTTTATCGAGAAGCGAGCGGAGCAGCTCCTCCACGTAGAGCGGATAGCCGCCTGTCTTCTTCACGATCAGCTCTCCGACCTCCGACGGCAGGTCGCCCTCGCCAATGAGCCGCCTCGCCACGGCAACGGTCTCCTCGTTGGAGAGCGGGTTCATGGCGATCTGGGTCATGGCGGTCCGTCCCTCCGCGGGGACCTTTGCGCCAGGGCGGGTCGTCACGCAGAGGAGAATTCGAGCGCCGGAGAGGCGACCGACGAGACGGGCGAGCAGCTCTTTCGAGTTTTCGTCTGTCCAGTGGCAGTCCTCGATCGTGAGACAGAGGGGCGTCGCGCGGCTCGCCGCAAGGAGCAGGGCGATCACGGCCTCTTGGGTGAGCCGCTTGATCTGGCTGGAGTCCAGGGTTGCCAACGCCCCACTCTCCAATCCCTCGGAGAAGAGGTTCAGCAGGAACGGAAGCGTCTCTCTCAGCTCCGCGCCGAATCGCTCCACCCCGGCTTTGACCTTCTCGCGCACCTCGTCGGGCTTCTCCTGGTCGCCGATCGAGAAGTAACGGCGGAGGATCTCGACCACCGGCGCATATGAGACTCCTCGCTCGTACGGCAGGCAACGCCCCTCAAACGCGACAGCGTGATCGGGGAGAAGCTGCCTGAACTCGTAGAGCAGCCGCGACTTCCCGACACCGGCCTCGCCGATCAGCACCACCGCCTGCCCACGACTGGCCAGGACCTCGGTCCATCGGCTCTGGATAAGCCCCATCTCCCACTGGCGTCCCACGAGTGCCGTCAGGCCGCGCTCCAACGAGAGATCGAAGCGGGTGCGCCGCTCGCGCGCGCCGTCTACTCGAAAGACCGGGACCGGGTGAGCTTTCCCCTTCACTTCTCTCACGCCGAGCGGTGTGCATTGAAGATACGGCTGGATCAACTCATAGGTCGATTCACTGACGAGAACAGTGTCAGGTTCAGCCAAGGTCTGGAGTCGGGACGCAAGATTGGTGGTGTCACCGATTGCGGTGTAGTCCATTCTCAAGTTGTCGCCGATTCCACCGACCACGACCGGTCCGGTGTTGATCCCGAGGCGGATGTGCAGCGGAGTCCCCTGTGTGGCCAGCTCGACGTTGAGTGTTCCGACGCTCTCCCGGATCTCCAGCGCCGCGAAGGCCGCGCGCGCCGCGTGATCCTCGTGGGCGATCGGCGCGCCAAAGAGCGCCATGAAGCCGTCGCCCAGAAACTGGTTCACACTCCCCTCATAGCGGTGCACTGCGGCGAGCGCCAGCTCGAAGAATCGGTTCAGGAGGTCGTGCATCCGCTCGGGGCCGATCCGCTCAGCCAGTGGCGTGGAGCCCTGGAGGTCGCAGAAGAGGACGGTCACCATCTTCCGCTCCCC
>DATEAO010000093.1:0-5909 GCA_035288345.1 Candidatus Methylomirabilota bacterium
GCGCTCATGATCGGACTCCTCTGTTACACGATCACCGATTCTGAACCATACGCTGGCTACTCTCGCATTGGAGACCTACCGTGCCAGGTCAGCGGCCGCCCCGAGCGCAAGCGAGCGGCGGGCCGCTGCCTAGGATTAGGCAACCTGTTCATTAATGCATGCAGCCCACGTAGAAGACGGAAGCTTGCCGGATAGCCTGAAGTTCCGCATCCGTGAACTCTCCGTTGACCTGGATACCGACCCCGAAGCATTCCTTCATGGCGTGCTCGGGAGTGAACGCCTCGGCGTTCGGATCAAGCTCGGGGGTCACACCAGGGATGGTGTAACGCAGAAGGATATGGAAGAGTGAGTCGAGCGGAAGCTCCTCCGGAGTTCCCGAGTCACCGATCTCCATACGAACCACGACTGGCTGGACGGCCCCGAGGGCGCGTAGGAGCATGTAGCGGAAAGTACCGGCCAGCAGGTCGGCGAACTGTGCGGGCACGCTGAGACGCGATTCGAGCGCGGCAAGAGTTGTGCAATACGGGTCGCGCCACGACTCTAGGACACTCCGGATCCTCGGCAGGTCACGGAAGCAATCTCGGTCGTAGTAAAGGTTGACGAAGTGATGACTGCCGCTGCGAGTGTAGGACTCGACATGGGTGAGAAAATTCAGAAACGCCTCGTCCTTGTCCGCCGTCATGGAGAGGTTGAGCAGTCCGCTGAAGTGGTCAGCTAGGATCGAAAGTGCGTCCTCCTTCAGGCGAGCCTTCAGCTTGGCATCCGGGAGCGGAGAGGACCACTTGACCTCGAAATTCCCGTCGAGTCCATGGTGGATCTTCAGTCCTACGAGCCCCTCGATCGCGCGATCAAGATCCTTGGGGATAACAGCAGCGTAAAGAACGCAGGGCCGACCTTGGACGCGTAATTCGGTTTCGTCCACATAGACATCGACGATTCTACGACGCTCAATCATGGCGAGGTTGCCTAAGCATTTTAGGCCCCCTACCCGAGACCGATGCTCCTGGAGACGAAGACGACCGCCCGGATGAGCCAGTACGACGAGAACCCCATGCCGACCAGCAGTAGAGCGACCCGCAACAACTGGACGAGCCGTGAGAATTGCCGCTGAAACTGGACCTGGATCAGCGACGCCGGACCGGCCTTGGACCTGATGTTCTGGATGTTGGGAATGGTGGCGAAGCTCAGGATTTGAAGGGTGAAGAATTCTTTGGGCCCGAGAGCGGGAACCCGAAGGATGAACTCGCCATCGGGGTTCTTATGCTCGGAGAATGAGATCGATGGCTGCAACTTGAAGAAGTCTGGGCGCGACTTGAAGACAACCTCGACGTCTTCGGCCTCGCGCCGACCAATATTCTGGATCGTGACGGAGTCGGTCTTGAGGATGACCTTGGGGTCGGGCACGTCGAAAACGAAGGTGTGGGGGGACCAGTAGACCACCTTCCCCTTAGGCTCGAGGTTGCGGAGAAGCAGACCAACGGCGAGACTCACGATTCCCGTCGCTACGTATCCGGCTAGCCCTTCCATCGCACTCCTGGTGGCGGCTTAACGACCGCGCCCTCAACCGCGGCGGGCGGCGTCCCCGGTTCCCGCCCGGTCTGGGTGGTAGTCCGCCCGACGTCGGCTTACAGCGCGTTGTAAGGCGCCGCTTCTTGCTCGCTGTTCATGCCACGGTCGCAGTCGGTTCGAAATCAACCGCGAGCGTAGACATGAAGGCCGAGAGGCGCTTCACTTCAGACGTCTTCAGGTCGCGCGGGAGAACCAAACGCGCGATCTGACCTTCACGCAAGGGAAACGGGTACTCGACGAGGCCCGCCTGAGGCATCTCATGCTTCGTCGGCCGACCAGTGTCAACCGGGCGGTCGCCGCCGTTGCTTTTCTCCGCGGCGGCTGGCCGATCGAGGGTCCGCGGCTTCCAGCCGGCCGGATCATCGAGGTAGGCGAGATACGACGTAACGGCCTGGCGAAATCGCCTCTTGTAGGTCTCCAGAACCGTGGGCTTGAAATCTTTTTTCTTCAGGTTCTGGAACCGCACGAAGGTAGCCTCGACATCGAGGCTTTTGATGTCAACCGACTCCCATTCATCAAGGGCGCTAAGGACTTGCCTACAGGCGGCACGCAGCCCGGCCGCAGTGTTCTTGTTCATGACGCCTTTCTCGGCCGCCCAGTTCCAGTGCTCTACCAGAGCCTTCCCGGTCGTCTCCATTATGCAACCTCCAATCCGAGGGCGTTCCGCAGCCCCATGCTGGGATACATCCTGGATAATATATCAATGATAGAATACTCCTATGCCAATGTCAAGGACATTCTTAAGATATGACATAGAGCAAGCAAACGGATGACGGATAGAGCAAGGACCTAAGCCAAGTTTGGCGTAACTGCCTGCGTCACGCCCCGCATGCGCCTAACCATCAAGTCTACGGCAATGGCTTCTTGCAGGATATTTCGTGAAGCTGGTTAATCCACGGTGAGCATGATCAACCACAATATCAATCGCACAGCGAGAGTTTCCTAAACCCATCACTCTGACAAACGCTGCGGGTCCGCAGTCTATCTCAATATCAGCCCGCAGCCCACCCGAGCCGCTATCTCACTGATCCAAACACGCCGAGAAGTGATCCTGGTGTCATACCAACTATGAGAAGTCGCTCCGCATGTTCGATCACCATCGGCACACCCGATGAGCGGATCCTGGACGGTGGCGCGTTCAGACCAGAGGCTGGCGGCCATCCCCGATCGCCTCACCCTAACAGTCCGAGCTCGCCCCGGAGGCGCCCGCGCCAGCGCGTCATGATCGTCACAGCCCGCTCGGCGTCCTCGCGCGTAGCCGACTCGCCAGGGTAGCGGACCTCCGCCGCCTGGCGCGCCAACCACCGGAGCTCATCGAGGTCGCCTTCGGCCTCGGATATGCCCGTCAGGTCAAACAGCGGCCGCAGCGCGTGGCTCTTGGGGAAATCCCTGCCCTGCGCAACCAACAGCGCCTTCAGGTACTTCTCGACGGCTTGCTGTGCGTGGAAGCAGGCCGCGTCATAGTGGCCAGCTCCGGACGCCCACTCAGCGACCACCGCGTCCTCGTCTGCCTTCCGGACCCACTCGTCACGCAGCTCGTTCATGGAGCACCAGGCCGTCGCGCAGGATCTGCTTAAAGAAGGGATCGCCCATCGCGATCCGCCGCTGAATCTCCGCCGGGCGTCGCACGATCAGGTCCATCGGGAAACGGTCGTCGCACTCCGCTCCGATGCGCACCGCCATGTCCACCGGGCGCCCCGCGAACTCCATCACCACCAGTAGGTCAACGTCGCTGTCTCGCGTCGGCGTCCCCCACGCCCGCGAGCCGAACAGGATCACCCTCTCCGGGGCGAACTTCCGAACGAGGCGCCCCACAAACTCCCACACGTCCTCAGGCTTGAACCAGGAGGAATCGAGGTTCGGCTTGCGACCGAACCCTGGCAGCCGAATCTCGCCGGTCATGAGCAGGTGGAGCATAGAAGAGAATGCAGATTTCAACGTCCTGAGCCGCGTCGCCTGCAAGTCGATTGCCTCGTCGATCTTCTTGGGAGGCGTTGCGATTTTTCGCTGCTCCGACAAAGGAGGTAGGGGAACAGGAAAGCCTTTCAGCTTGCTCGAGTTAATGCACGCCAAATTGGTCGTCTTGTGTGCGACAGACAGGAAATAGGTCTTACCGTAGGGGCTTTGAGCCAGATATGCAAAGAACTCCGGTAGAAGCTTGCTCCTGTTGGTCCTTACTGCAAAAATATGGTTTTGGTGCACACAGTCGGGTATCTGGCCATTCCACAAATACCCCCGTCCGAGCTTGTCGAAATCCCCTCCTTCCGTTAGCAAAACATCGCCGGATCGGAGGGAGTAGCGTTGGCGCTCCGTTTCGCGGAGGCGGATAGTCTTGATCTCGGTCAGGTCGAGAAATCCATCTTGAACATTTGCAACCCGAAGATACGGGAGCTCGACTATGGCCGATTCATCACCAAATCTACGGCCTTTGGCGACTCCTGTCTGAATGTGTGCCACCTCAACAAGAGGAACCGTAACCCAGTCTTCGGGCACGTCACCGAATTGCGTCTCGCGCAGTTTAGCCCCTGGGCCCTGCGAACCTTCGCGGAAAAGCTTGGCCATGGTCGCGGCCTTGAGTTCGTTGAGCGTGGCGACGATCCCATCCTGGACCTCTATGGTGGCCTGGATCTTCGATAATACTTCAGCTATGGCGTGTTGCTCAGAGACCGGTGGGAGGAGGATCTCTTGATCAAGGACATCCCCATCAATTACGGCAGGATAGCTGGCTCCGCGCTGCAGGTTGCCAACACGCTCGACGAATCCGTCAGTTAAGAGCGAATAGTAGATGAAACGAGAATCGGCCAGCGTAGGGTCGGCGCGGAGAACGCAAAAGGCGGTCGATACAATCTGCCCATCCAGGTGATCTGGAACCAAAGCGATGCGCTTCAACGTTGGTCGCACAGTGGCAAAAATCACATCATTGGACCTTACGAGCTTTCGTGCACGACTCGGTGCCGTCGATCCAGTATGCTCTGTTGAACTCATAATCTTCCCAAGTTGGTTTGAAACGGAAGAGACATCAACATATTGAAAGGATCTATGGGGACTCTTGGTCGGGTCATCGATCTCAGTTTTCAGACACAGGTCTCGAAGGGAAGCCTTTCTCCAACTTTCCGGTGTTCCAGCATAGATCTTATCCGTGGCCATTTTGTCCTTGCCCTGTCGAGCGAGCGACAACATTTGGGGACGTGGCGTTCTCGCGAATGAAATCGAGGACCACTGGCGTTGGAGCGAACCATTCACCGTGTAAGCGGAAAGCGCCTAGCCGGAGATGGCACCCACCCTCGGCATCGCCCTTCATCACGCCCAAGAGCTTCAATGGCACAGGAGACATGGCGCATAGCGTGCGGAGACGTATGGGCAGGTTTTTGGTCGAGCCGATTTTGATAGGTCCATCAGCACCTGCTTGAATAAAGTACGTGTACGGTTCACTCGTAGTGTATCTTTCGTCTCCTCGCTGGAAAAGTATCGCGTCACGAATGGCGGCGAAGAGGCTCCGGACGGGCCTCTCGTAAGGCGAGGGAGGTGGCGGCTCTTCGTCCTGGCGGAGCCGCTTGAACGCGCGCAGAATCTCGATGACAACCCTGCTCTCCGTCGGACCGCGCAGGACGCTCGAGAGCATGCCTGCCCCCTGCTCGGTGAAAGCATATGGCCTGTAGCGGGGACGACGATAGTGGCCATTCACGCTTGGTCTATGGTTCAACCCCTCCGATTCTTCTCTTGTAAGTTGAAACATGAAGTCTTCAGGAAAGCGCTCGGAGTTGCGCTTGACCTGCTCGTTGAGGTGCTTGGTGCTTACCCGGTAAAGCGCGGCCAGATCCGCATCAAGCATGACCTTCTGGTCGCGGATCAGCAGAATCCGCTCCTCAATGTTCTCAAGCTTCACACGTTGTGTCACTCTTTTGTCCGCCACCGAAATCCCAGCCCCGCAAATATGCTATTCAGCTCTCCGTCCAAGCGATCTGCTTCAGCGTCTAGTTGAGCCAGCTTATCGAGAATCGGCTGAACTTCATGGTATTCAGTCGGCGCGGCGGTCTCGATGTAGCGCGAGGGCGAAAGGTTGTAGTCGTTCTTGGTGATCTCTTCGATACTTGCGACCTTGACGAAACGTTCTACATCCTTGCCTGTGTGAAACGCCTCGGCGATCTTCTTGATGGACGCATCGGGAATGAAGTTTTTCGGGCGGCCTTTCTCGAATTCGCCACTAGCATTGATAAGGACCACGCGGCCCTGCCGGTCTTTGGGTTTCTGACGATTGAGAAGGATGATGATGCCTGCCGCTGTAGTGTTGTAGAAGAGATTTTCCGGGAGGAGGATGACGCCCTCAATCACGTCGCGGT
>DATEAO010000094.1:0-5833 GCA_035288345.1 Candidatus Methylomirabilota bacterium
GCCGCGACGATCGTCTTTCTCGGCAGCCAGCTCCCCGATGGCTTCTGGAGCGTGTTCGAAGTTGCGGGGGCTGCTGGCAAGCTAAACCTGATCAACTGGGGCCCGGCTCCCGGTGACCCTGACTTCTGGACTCGCGTGCTCACTGACCCGAATATCTTCTGGCTCGCGACCCTCAACGGCCTCGTGGGATCGATGGCGGCGTTCGGCACCGATCATGACCTGATGCAGCGCCTCTTAACGGTTGAGAGCCGAAAGGCAAGCCAGCGCACCCTGGCCTTGACCCCGCTCGGCACGCTCATCACGCTGGTCATTTATCTCGGGATCGGCGCGGCGCTCTACACCTTCTACACCCAGCACCCCGAGCTTCCCACTCCAAGGCCAGACAACATTTTCCCCCATTTTGTCCAGCAGGTGATGCCGGATTTTCTTAGAGGGCTCATGCTCTCAGCGATCGTCCTGGCTTCGATCGATTCACCACTGGGGTCACTCTCCGCATCGTTTGTCACTGATATCTATCGACCAATCTTCAGGCGTTCAGCGAGCGAACGACACTACCTCCGGGTCTCTCGCGCGAGCGTGGTCGTCTTTGCGCTGATCCTCGCGGTCCTAGCCTACTGGTTCAGCTCCTTCGACAAGATCCTCTGGCTCGCCTTCAAGATCGCTGGGGTGACATTCGGCTCGCTCCTGGGTGTCTTCTTGCTCGGCCTCCTCACACAACGCCGCGCCAACCGAGCCAATGTGGTGGCAATGGTGGTCATGGCGCTGGTAAACTTGGTCTTGTTGATTCTCTCAGAGAAGAAGGTGCTGCCACTGGGATGGAGCTGGCTCGTTATCCTGGGGACCTTCGGGACGATTCTGATCGCCTGGCTTTTGAGCCCTCGCTTGGATCGCCAAGACGCCGCAGGAGAGAGTGTATGAAATGCATGAGAAACCTCGTTGCGGCAATCCTCGTCGTGATGATGGCAGCGCCAGCGGCGGCGCAGGGTCAGTGCGCTCCAACCCGGCCCGATGCCGAGGGGCCGTTCTATCAGCCCAATGCCCCGCGGCGGACAAGCATCGGGACAGGATTCATCGTGCAGGGCACAGTGCGTTCAGCCAGAGGGTGTACACCGATCCCGGGAGCCCGGATCGAGTGGTGGCAAGCCAATCCAAGAGGCGAGTACGATGATCAGCATCGGGCGACCATGGCGTCCGACCAGAGCGGGAGCTATCGCCTAGAGACGAGCTTTCCACCGCCGTATGCGGGCCGGCCCCCGCACATCCACGTGAAGGTCTTCGCGCCGAGGCACCGGCCGCTCACAACCCAGCTCTACCCAAAGCCCGGCCAGAAAGAGTTGAGCATTGACTTCGTCGTGTTGGCGGAATGAACACCGTCAGCCCCCGTCGTCTTTTCCGTGGTTCGTAAGCTGACCGCTGACGGCTGATTTCTGATGGCTATCGTGATGCGAGGTGTTCGAGGACGGCTTCGAGTTGGCAGACTCGCCAGCCGTAGGCGGTGAGGCAGGTCACGCCCTCACGAATGAATTCGATATCGTACGGATCTCGCAGCAGGACGACGACGAGACTGCGCGCTGAGGCCTGAACCCGATCCAGCAGCGTTTTGTTCGAGGGGAAGAGGTGGGCGTCGTAGAGGAAGAGCAGCGTCAGCTCTCTCTGCGCCGCCAGCAGAGCTGATTGGTCGATCTCCTCGGCTGTCGGCTCTATTCCAACCAGCCTGATCTCGGGAGAAAGCCCTAGCTGCTCGCACGTGGATTTCAGGAACGCCTGCTCGTCGAGCACCCGCTCTTCAATCGTGATCCGAGGCGCCAGGCTCGAGAGCTTCGGGAAGATTATGGCTGGCGCCCTTCTCAACCGCGCGCGCGGGACCTCGCCTTGGAGCACGGTGACAGCCCTCCGCGCGATTGTTTTTGCCAGCTCAGCCCCGCCAGGCTCCGGGTGTGGACTTCCACCCTCAAAGCGCGAGGCGCGTTTGGCTTTCAGCCGCTCGATCCGCTCGACGCTGGCTTCGAGGTCCTTCAACGGAAGGCGCTTGGTCTTGTAGGCGTTTCTGAGCCCTTCGAAGACTCCCCACTGGGCCTTCGCCTCATGGCAGGAGAGCAAGAGGTCATGCCCCGCCAGTGCCGCGTAAAACGCCGCGTCCCGTGGCGCGCAGATCTCCAGAATCGCGCCCATCTCGAGGTCGTCACTCACGATAACCCCCTGATAGCTAAGCTCGTCACGCAGGTAGTCTCGCACAATCCTCTGGGAGAAGGTCGCCGGGCAGAACGGGGTGGGGTCGAGGTTGGGATAGATCGGATGTGAGGTCATGACGCACTCCACCCCAGCCTCGATCGCGCCCAGAAATGGGACGAGATGAACGGACCTCATCTCCTCCCAGGTGGAGCCGATGGTCGGAAGCGCGAGGTGAGCATCGAGTGGTGAGTGCCCTTTGCCAGGGAAGTGCTTGGCGCACGCTGAGAGCCGGTTCGCCTGCATGGCGCTGATGCGCGCCACGCCGAGGCGGGCCACAAGATTCGGGTCGCGCCCGTAAGAGCGGATCCCGATGTTCGGGCTGTAGGTAGTGGTCAGCACATCAAGCACCGGCCCCAAGTTGAGGTCGATTCCCAGACGCCTCAGCTCCCTCGCTTCGATCTCCCCCTGGCGCCGCGCATGCTCCGCCTCGCCCACATTCCCGACGGCAAGATTGTCAGGGAAGATGGTCACGCCGTCCCGGATCATCACGATCCGCCCCCCCTCGTGATCGGTCGTCACCAGGAGCGAGCGGCCAAGCGCCTCTTCGAAGTCGCGGATGAGACCGACAAGCTGGTCAGCACTCTCGAAGTTCCGGCGGTAGAGGATCAACCCTCCGGCGTGACTCTCCCTGAACAGGCGGATGTCGTCATCGCGGAGGCGTGGGCCTGGGATTCCAAAGACCAACCGCTGGCCGACAAGCTCTTCCAGTGTCTTCATGAGTAAAGGAGATAGCGCGCTCGAATTTTTTTAAATCGCCGGAGTTCACTTCGCCAGCCGGCCTCAATGCGCTCAAGTGAGTATCGGGCCTCGATCTGACGACGAATCGTATCAGTCCCGCACAGGAGATCAATGGGAAGCTTGGTGCGCTCGAATTCGTACGGAGGCTGTCTCCAGGCGAACTCTTTCGGGCAGAGGCGGCGTGCTGTGGCGATCAATCCGAGACCGCTCAGGTATGGCTTGAAGCGCTTGGGATCAGTCACGTGCCATTGGACTCCGCCGCAGAGTCTCCCCTTGTACTTGTGAAAGGTGGGGAGGAACACGCAGGGTCTCCACACGACGCCGGGAAGCCCGAGCGCATTCAGCGCAGCGGCGAAGCGCTCCGGATCGATGAACGGGGCGCCGGTCAGCTCAAATGGGCGCGTTGTTCCTCGCCCCTCAGAGAGGTTAGTCCCCTCGATCAGACAGGCGCCCGCGTAGACCCTCGCAGTGTCAGGAGTCGGCATGTTTGGCGATGGCGCCACCCACGGGAGCCCGGTCTCTTCCCAGAGCTGGTGTCGCCTCCACGCTTTCATGCGAACCACTGTGAGATCGCAGCGAATCCGCTCGTTCAGATAGTTCGCAAGCTCACCGATCGTCAGGCCGTGACGAACAGGGATCGGGGCGAGCCCGACAAATGAGGCAAAGCGTGGGTCAAGGGAATTCCCTTCGACAAGAGTACCCCCGAGCGGGTTAGGACGATCAAGCACAACAAAGCGGATCCCGGCCGCAGCGCAGGCTTCCATAGCGAGCGCCATGGTCCAGACAAAGGTGTAATACCGAACCCCAATATCCTGGAGGTCGCAGATCAGGAGGTCGAGCCCCCTGAGCATGGAGCGGGTCGGCGTCCGGCGCGCGCCGTAGAGACTGTAAACCGGGAGGCCAGTCACAGGGTCGCGCGCCGAGCGGATCGCCACCTGATCCTGGGCAGCGCCCCACAGCCCGTGCTCAGGGGCGAAGAGCGCGACGAGCTTCACAGACTTCCGAGCGCTCAAGAGCCGCGCCACGTGATGAAGCGATGCATCGACCGAGGCTTGATGGGCGATCACCCCCACGCGGTGCCCCTCGAGCAGAGACGCGCGGTGGTTCATGAGCTGTTCGAGTCCGGTGCCGACAGTGGCCATCTCGTCTATGATAGGATTCTTTGCTTGTGGTTCTGAGAGAAATGTTATCGTTTAGCTCGTGATGCGAATCCAGTACTCGCGTCTGCCAACTGAGAAACCGAACCCGAGAAGCCGAACACTCGATCGGCTCACCCCGCTTCAGATCGTGGCCCTCATGAACCGTGAGGATAAGCACGCGGTCAAGGCTGTCGGTCGAGCCCGGCGTCAGATCGCCCGAGGCATCGCGCTCATCAGCCGGACACTCGCGGTGGGCGGTCGGCTCTTCTTCGTGGGGGCAGGCACAAGCGGTAGGCTGGGCGTGTTGGAGGCGGCCGAGTGCCCGCCGACGTTCAATACAACACCGTCTCAGGTGCAAGCGCTGATGGCAGGTGGGCGGGGCGCCGTCTTTCGGTCCCGCGAAGGGGCGGAGGATCGGGAGTCAGAGGCGCGGCGTCTCGTGCGCGCGCGAGTGCGTGCCGGAGATGTGGTCGTGGGGATCGCCGCGAGCGGCGTGACCCCGTTTGTCAGGGCCGCGCTTGCTGAAGCCAAACGCCGCAGGGCTCGGCGGATTCTGGTCGCGTGTAACGCGGAGAGTCCGTTGACTCGTCTTGCCGATCTTGTCATTGCGGTTCGGGTCGGGCCAGAGGTTCTCACGGGCTCCACGCGTCTCAAGGCCGGGAGCGCCACCAAGATGACCCTCAACATGCTCACCACCGCCTCGATGGTCCAGCTCGGCAAAGTCTATGGGAACTGGATGGTGGATCTTCGGCCGAATTCAAAAAAGCTCAAAGCTCGAGCGCTGCGTCTCATCGAACAGTTGGGACGAGTCTCGTCGGTAGAAGCCCATCATTACCTGGCGCGCGCTCATGGTCGGGCAAAGGCCGCGATTGTCATGGCGCGGACAGGCGAGGGATACGATCAGGCCCTCCGGAAGCTGGCCGAGTCACATGACTCTCTGCGCGTATGTCTCAAGCGCGCCAAACCATCCGAGAAATCGGGACAAATAGGTTCTCCGTAAAGCGTTCACGCGAAACTGCCGAAAAATACCCCTGAGGGGAACACGTGAAGACAGACGCTTCTTCCTCGGTTGGTCCAAAGCGTGCGAAACAACTCCTGATCGTTGATGATGAGCCGGACGTCCGGCTCCTTCTGAAGGACTGCCTCACCTCGTTCGGGTTTGCCGTCAGTACCGCAAAAGATGGGAGCGAAGGACTCCGGTTGATCAAGACGCTCTCACCGGATGGCGTCATCCTCGACTACCAGCTTCCCGATCTTCTCGGCCTTGACGTGCTCCGTCTAGCGCGCGCGCATGGTTATCAACAGCCGATCATTATTGTGAGCGGCCGGTTGAGCGAGCGGGAGATGAGAGATGCCACGCGCCTCGGCGCGGCGGCGGTGGTGAGAAAGCCATTTCAGATTGCTGAGCTTGAAGGAATCCTGGCGACACTGGTTGGGCCTGCCGAGTCTCCCTCCTGATCGGGGACCGGGGTTCGGGGTCCGGAGTATGAAGTTCTGAAGTGAGAAATGGGGACCCCGGACCCCTGGGCGCGGACCCCGAACTACCGGAAAGGTTATTCTGAGAACGAGGCGCTCGTATGTTCCGAGCGATCTAGGAGCGGGATGGCCGTTCTGGCCAGCGGAACGATCTGCACGTCAGCAGGTGAGAGCGGGATTGGAGTGTCCTGGCCGAGCGGGCGAACCACTACGCGGGCGCGACTCCGGCCAGTCACAATCCCGTGGAC
>DATEAO010000095.1:0-2840 GCA_035288345.1 Candidatus Methylomirabilota bacterium
CCCTCCATGACGGGAAGGTCAACCCGGTCCGCTCCGGGATCCTCATTGCCCGCGCGTTCGAGCGCTCACTCAAGGCGCTGGCGCGCCTCTCGGATAATCACCCGCGCTATCGGGGGGTCAAAGCATTCACGGCCCTCACTATCTTCCACCAAAGCATGGAGGGGTTCGGATTTGAAATCCACCCGGTGCCTTCGGGATGGAAAAGCCGCATCGTGGCCGCGTACCAGCGCTTTGTGCTCATTCGCTTCCACCCGCTCGGCCGCGAGCGAGAGCGGCAAAGGCGATTCGACGCCCGCGTCACCTGGATCTCGCGCGCGGAGCTTCGACGGCGCTACTTCGGGGTCCGGGGCCAGGGGTCCGGGGGCTAGCTGAAGCCAATTCGGGGTCCGGGGCCAGGGGTCCGGGGTTAGCCAACTAAGCTAAAGCTAGATCAGGTTTCCCGGACCCCTGACCCCTAGCCCCTGTCCCCGGAATGGATGCGAAGCTTATCGGCGCGGCGCGAGCCACGGCGCTACTTGATGGCGCCCACGGTGAAGCCTGCGATAAAGCGATCCACGAAGAAGTTGTAGAGGATGGCGATGGGCACGCTGGCGATGAAGCAGCCCGCCATCATCGAGCCCCAGAAGTAGACATCCCCGTGCACGAGAAAGGTCGGCACTCCCACGCTCACGGTGAACTGCCGCACCCCGGAGATGAACGTGAGCGCGTAGACAAACTCCTGCATCACCAGCGTGAAGGAGAAGATGACAACGGTGAGGATCCCCGCGATCGAGATGGGGATGACGACCCGCACGAAGGCCCCGAGCCGGCTCAGGCCGTCGATCATCGCCGCCTCCTCGAGGTCGCGCGGGATGGCTTTGAAGAAGCCCATCAGGAGCCACGAGCAGAACGGGATCGTGAAGGAGGGGTAGACGAGCACGAGCGACCAGAGGGAGTCTTGCAGACCGAGGTCGGCGATGACCCGAGACATAGGGATGAAGAGCAGGCTCGGTGGCACGAGGTAAGTGAGGAAGATGCCGATGCCGAGGCGCTCACCCCACCGGCCTGTGAGCCGAGCCAGGGCGTAGCCGGCGGGGATCGCCAGGAGAAGCGTGATCACGACGACCAGAACGCCGACGAACGCGGTGTTGACAAGCCACCGCCCAAAGAACGTGTCGAAAAACAGCACGCGCAGGTTCTCCAGCGTGGGAGGGTCGTTATAGAGGAAGGGGTTGTTGTGACGGTTCAGGAGGTCGGTCTCGCTCTTGAACATCGTGATGAGCATCCAGTAGAAGGGGAAGGCAGTAAAGATGCTGAACACGGCCAGGGTGCCGAAGTGCACCGCCTTGCCTCCCACCTTCCTCGCCGAGTTCGCTATCGCCATTCCCTTCTTCTCACTCTTTACTTTCTTCAGGCGCGGGCACCCGGGCTTGCGCCACGCCCGCGCCCCCGTGTATCCAACCTTTTCACTCTTCACGCTTCACTCTTCACTCTTCACGTCACCTCGGCGCGGCGGGCGACGCGGAGCATAAGAATGGCCGCGGCCACCAGAAGTGGGAAGAGAAAGAGCGCGATCGCCGCGCCCGCCGCGAGGTCGCCGCCCTGGATCCCCGTGAAGAAGGCCAGGGTCGTCAGGACCTGTGTGGTGTCATAGGGCCCTCCCCGCGTGAGCACGAAGATCACCACCAGGTCCGTGAAGGCGAAGACGATGCCGAACAGGAGGGCCACCAGGATGATGGGCCGGATCAGCGGCACCGTGATCTGGAAGTGATGACGCCAGAAGCTCGCCCCGTCCACCTGCGCGGCGTCGTGGATGTCCTTTGGGATCGAGGTGAGACCGGCCAAAATAATCACTGTGGCCAGGGGGAGCAGGCGCCAGACATGCACGGCGATCACCGAGCCCATGGCCAGGTAGGGAATGCCAAGCCACATGGGGCGGTTGAAGGGATGGATGAGGCCGAGCGCGACCAACGTCCAGTTGATGACGCTGTAGATCGAGTCGAGGATCCAGAGCCAGCCGATGGTCCCGAGGGAGATGGGCGCCACCCAGGGGAGCAGGATGAGGAAGCGGACGAGCCATTTCCCGCGGAACTCCTTGAGCAGGGCCAGCGCCAGCGCGTTGGCCAGCACGATGACGAGCGCCTGTGAGACAAAGGCAAAGATGAATGTGTTCTTGAGAGCGGTCTGAAACTGCGGCGTCCCGATGATGGCCGCGTAGTTCTTAAAACCGACGAAGTCGATGCTCCGGTCACCGATCGTGATATCGCTGAGGCTGTAGAGGAGCGCGAGGACGAACGGCATCCCGACGACGAGGACGATATAGAGCACGGCGGGCCCGATCATGAGGGGCCCGAGCCACCGCTCCTGGTCCAGGAGGAAGCCCAGCCGAGACTTTCGAGCCGTCGTCACCGCCAAGGCTTCCGGTTCAACGATGCTCATGTTGCCTCTTCGCGTTCGAGCGCGGGCGTTGCCCACGCATGCTCAGGGTCGGGCGCGGGCGGGCGCAGCCCGGGTGCCCGCGCCGTAATTGATGCCCGCGCCGCAATCAGATCGGTCGCGGGCCTGTCCGGAGGCCAGTGGTCTTATCGAAGAACTTCAGGTCCCTCTCGGGAATCGCGAACTCGTAACTCTTCCCAGGCTCCACTGTTACCGTCACCGTGGACGGAAGTTTGGCAATGACCTTGGAATCGGGGAACTGGCCGCCGAGGAGTCCGTAGGCGAGCCGGTCCGCGCCCAGGTGCTCGACGCGGGTCACCCGGAAGGTGAGGGGCACCTGCCGCCCTCGCGCTTCATTGGCTTCCTTCGGGAGGAAGTGCTCAGGGCGGAAGCCGACGAGGCACTCCCCCTTTTCCACCAGGTTC
>DATEAO010000096.1:0-6893 GCA_035288345.1 Candidatus Methylomirabilota bacterium
TCCTTGGGGATCCCCGGGCCTGTATCCGAGAGACCCACCTGGGCCGTCCCGCCCCGGCGCCGGGTCCGAATGACAAACCGCCCGCCGTCCTCCATTGCCTGCACCGCGTTGAGGAAGAGATTCAGGAAGACCTGCTTGAGCTGCTCGCGGTCACCCTGGATCACAAGCGGGCCTGGCGTGTAAGCCTTGGCCATGACGATCTGGCGTTGGCGGATCGCGTGAGACGCGAACGTCAGCGCTTCGTCCAACACCTGGTGCAGGTCCACAGTCGTGAAGACCGTGGTCATGGGCCTGGTGAAAAAGAGCAGGTTCGAAACGATCGAGTTCAGGCTGTGCACGCCCTGGACAATCGAGCTGGCCAGGTCCTCGCGCTTTGGGTCGCCCTTGAGATCGTCGGCGAGAAGCGTGGCGAAGAGCTCGATCGCGCCCAGGGGGTTCCGGATCTCATGGGCGATCGTGACCGACATCTCGCCCAGCGCTGAGAAGGTCTTCTCCCGCTCCCGCACCTCATGGGCGCGACGCTTTTCAGCGAGGTCTTCGATCAAGAAAACGAACCCCTGCGCCTGGTTGTCGGCATCGCGAATGGGCGACGGGGAGATCTCGACCTCACGCCATTCGCCGGACTTCGTTCTGAGCTTTCCCGACCGCGTTCCGGTAGTGGGAATCTTCGGAACCGTGGCGCGGAGGTCCGTCACTGGGCCGAGGAGCTCGTGGACAGGCTGTCCGATGGCCTCGTCGCGCGAATAGCCGGTGAGCAGCTCAGCAGCCGGGTTAAAGAGCGAGACTCGCTGATCGGGATCGACCAGCACCACGCCCTTTTGAATCTCCTGAAGCACGTTCTCGAGGGAGTGTCGCAGCCGCTCCTCGGCGACCCGACTGGTCGAGAGGCGGGATCGCGCGTCCGCCAACTCCTGAGTCAGATCGATCACCTCTCCGGAGAGCGCCTCGTATGAGGCCTGGAGATCGCGCGTCGCGCTGTTGAACGCGCGGAACAGATCGGCCACCACTTCGAGCTGGTTTTGCTCAACGGTCTGCACAGTAGTCTCCCTTAGACGTTATGAACGATCGCCGCCGGAATCGCCGCGAGCGGCATGACGAGATCCGCCAGGCCCGCCTCTGCCACTGCCCGGGGCATCCCGTAGACCACAGAGCTTTCTTCATCCTGGGCGATGGCCTTCCCGCCAGCCGCCTTGATCGCGCGCGTGCCAATGAGGCCGTCATTGCCCATGCCGGTGAGCACCACGCCAACACTCCGAGCGCCGTACACCTCCGCCACGGAGGAGAACGTGACATCCACGGAAGGGCGATGGAGCAGCGAGCGCGGCTCCTCTGAGAGGACCACCGCCACCCGATGCCCGTCCCGCTTGAGCGTCATATGGAACCCGCCGGGCGCGAGCAGAACGCGGCCCGGCTCCACCAGGTCGTCAGGCTTCGCCTCTGAGACCTGGAGCTTTGAGAGGCCGTTGAGGCGACTCGCCAGTGGACCTGTGAAGGCCGGGGGCATGTGCTGAACCAGCAGGACCCCGCACGGGAAGTCGTGGGGGAGATTCGAGCAGATCACTTGAAGCGCCTGAGGTCCGCCGGTGGAAGATCCAACGGCCACGATTTCGGCTTCACGGTGAAGCTTCGGGATCGTCCTCGGCATCGAGGGCGCATCACCAACCGTCAGCGGCGCCCCCCCCCGTCGGCGCGCGATCGCCTTCACCTTTCGAATCAGCTCCCCCTGGATCTTCATGATCTCCATGCCGCCGGCCGGAGTTTTAGCCACGAAGTCCAATGCCCCGAGCTCCAATGCCCTGAGCGTGACCTCCGCCCCTTCGCGTGTCGAGGAGCTCACCATCAGCACGGCGGTCGGCTGCTCTTTCATGATCCATTCCAGGGCGGCCATGCCAGCCATCCTCGGCATCTCGATGTCCAGGGTCACGATGTCAGGGTGCGAGGCCTTCAGCTTCTCGATTCCTTCTTCGCCGTCACGCGCGGTCCCCACGACCTGAATATCGGGATCCGATTGGAGCATGATGCTGATGGCTTTGCGCATGAACGCCGAGTCATCGATGACCAGCACTCGGATCGGTCGCCTCTCGGTCTGATGTGTCATCGGCGCGCCACCAGAGCGGACTTCGCCTCATCAATGAGCGCGGCCACATCGAGGATCATCACAACGCGGCCATCGCCAAGGATCGTGGCTCCGGCAATCCCCCGGATCTCTCCCAAATAACTGCCGATCGACTTGACGACCACTTCCTGCTGCCCGAGCAGCGTGTCCACGGCCAGCGCCACCCGCTCCTCCGCGAGCCCCACGATGATGGCGTTAAAGCGACGCTCGGCCGGGCGGGCCGCGGAGAAGAGATCGTGCAGCCAGAGGAGCGGGAGTACCTGATCGCGGATCCTCAGCACGGGCCGACCGTTGATCGTGCGCACTTCGCCGGGGTGGAGTCGAACCGTCTCCACCACCAACGCCAGTGGAAACGCGGCCACTTCCTCCGCCACTTGAATCAGGAGCGCTTGCACAATCGCGAGGGTGAGCGGGATCTTCAGCGTGAATCGGGTCCCCACGCCTTTGACCGTTGTGACGTCGATGAGCCCGTTCAGGCGCTTTAAGTTTGTCTTCACCACGTCGAGCCCCACGCCCCGTCCAGACACGTCGGTGACCTCGTCCTTCGTGGAAAACCCCGGGGCGAAGATGAGGTTCAAGGCCTCCTGCTCCGAGAGCGCCTCTTCCTGCCCAACCAAACCGGTGCGACGAGCTTTGGCAAGCACCCGACTCGGATCAATCCCCCGCCCGTCATCCTCGACACTGATCACGATGTGGCTCCCCTCCTGCCGCGCCGCCAGGATGATCTGCCCCCGCTCCGGCTTTCCAGCCGCGGCGCGCTCGGCCGTGGATTCGAGCCCGTGATCGATGGCGTTGCGGATCAGGTGGACAAGCGGATCCCACACCTTCTCGATGAGCGATCGGTCAAGCTCGGTCTCGTGGCCGTTCACGACGAGATCAACGGCCTTCTCGCGCTCCCGCGCGAGATCTCGGACCAATCGGGGGAAGCGGTTGAAGATGTTTTGGATCGGCACCATCCGCGCTTTCATCACGGCTTCCTGCAGCTCGGAGCTCACGAGATTGATCTGCCCTGAGACCTGAGTGAGATCGACCACGAGGCTGTCTCCCTCGTGCCTGTGCTCAATATCGGTCCGCACCTTGTGGAGCCGGTTCCGTCCGATCACCAGCTCGCCGATCAGGTTCATCAGATGGTCCAGGCGCTGCACCTCGACGCGGATCATGGTGGCCTCTGTGAAATCAGGCGCGCCGCGGTCGGAGGATTCCAGCATCGCGGGCGCGTCGCCTTCGGTTTCGGTGCTCCCATCCGCGTTGAGCGCATGCTGCAGGAGCGCCACAGCCCGGTCAATCTCGACAGAGTGATCCTCCCCAGCGATGATCTCTCTGAGCAGCGCTTTGACTACGTCCACTGAGGCGAGCAGGGCATCCATGACCGTTTCGGTCAACACAAGGCTTCCGTTTCGGATCTTGTTCAGCACGTTTTCCGCTTCGTGGGTGACCGAGGTCATCTTCGTGAACCCGAGGAAGGCCGAGTTCCCCTTCAGGGTGTGCATGGCGCGGAAGATCCGGTTCACGAGCTCACGATTGCTCGGCTCGCGCTCCAGGCGCACCATATCTTCCTCCAGCCCGGCCAGGATCTCCTGGGCCTCGGAGTGAAACTCCCGGAGGATCTCCTGAAACTCTTCTTGGGGGATCTGTTCGCTCATGGCAGATGGCGCGAATGTGCCGGGCGCTAGGCGTTGCCGAGAATCTGGTCGATCTTGGTCTTCAGGGTGTCCGCGTCAAACGGCTTGACGATGTAGTTGTTCACGCCAGCCTTGAGCGCGGTGAGGATGTCTTCGCGCTCCGCGACGGTGGTGATCATCAGGACCGGCAGGTGCTTGGTCGATTCGTTCCGGCGCACCTCGAGGATAAAGTCCAAGCCGTTCATCTCCGGCATGCTCCAGTCGGTAATGACGAAGTCGATCTTCTCCGTGGCCAGTTTGGCGAGGGCCATCTGGCCGTTCTCGGCTTCAAGGACGTCGTCATATCCGACCCGCTTCAGCGTGTTGCGGATGATCCGCCTCATCGTGGCGGAGTCTTCGACGGTCAGGATGCGCATGTTCTGTTCTCCTCCTCCTTCCTATGAGCTGGTCAGACCAGAAGTTTCTCCACGGACGAGAGGAGCTGCTGCGGACTGGCCGGCTTTGTGAGATAGAGATCCACTCCGGCATCCAGCCCGCGTTGACGGTCTTCCTCCTCGCCTTCCGTGCTCAGCATGATTACGGGCACGTCCCTGTTCGGACCCTCCCGGCGGATCGTGCTCACCAATTCATAACCATCCATCTCCGGCATATTCAGGTCGGTGATCACCAGGTCCACCGAGCTGACGGCCAGCCGCTCCAGGGCCTCAGCACCGTCGCCGGCGGTCACGATCTGGTATCCTTTCATCCTGAGCGTGAGCGTCAGGAGCTTTCTGACGGTTTCAGAATCGTCAACGACGAGGATGACGCGTCCCATGCTCACCACCCCTTTACCAGTTCGGGGTCCGGGGCCAGGGGGCCGGGGTCCGCATTTCTGACTTCGAACTCCGAATCCCGAACCCCGGAATCGATGCGACGCGTGTCGCCACGGCGCTTGAGTGCTTGTTCGCCCAGCGTCGACACGTTTCTGTCGGACTTTGGTCCTGACACCCACTCGTGCCGTGGCGAGAAGCGAGCAGATCGAGGCCCGAGGGAGGAGGGACCCCGAGGCGTATGCAGCATACGTTGAGGGGTTCCGACGACCGAGAACGAAGAGATGCGATGCTTATCGCCACGGCGCTAGTCCTTCTGGTAGGCGAACGCCCCGTCATAGGGCAGGATGCGAAACGCCTTCGAGAGGGAATGGAGAGACTCCGAGTGCCCCAGGAAGAGATACCCACCAGGGTTCAGGCTGTCGTAGAACTGCTGGATCACTTTCTTCCGGGTTTCCATGCCGAAATAGATCAGAACGTTCCGGCAGAAGATCACATCCATGTTCCGGATCAGCGCCATCCGCCGTTCATCAGAGAGGTTGAGATGGCTAAAATGAACGAGGCGCTTGACCTCGTCCCGCACGTGGTACGTGTTCGACACCGGGAGGAAGTGCTTCTGGAGCAAGGCCGGGTCGAGGTTCTTCAGGGTCTCACGGGGATAGATGCCCCGCCTCGCATGCGTGAGCGCGGTCCGACTGATGTCGTTGGCGACGATTTGCAGGTCCCAGAGCATGGGGAATGGCACACTCGCGCAGAGGATCACACCGAGGGTGTACGGCTCCTCGCCGCTCGCGCATCCCGCGCTCCACAGCCTCAGCGTCCGCTCCCCGCTCCGCTGCTTTCGCGCCACCAGCTCGGGCAGCAGTTTGCTTTGAAAGGCGGCCAGCTGAGGCGGGTTTCTGAAGAACGACGTCTCGCGAGTGGTGATGAGGTCCACCAACTGCTCCATTTCCTCCTGCGAGGGGTCGTACTTCAGGAGGTAGTAGTAGTCCATGAAGGACGAACACCCAAGCTGGGTCAGCCGGTCGACCAGACGATTCTGGATGAAATAGGCTTTGTTTTCGTGAAAGAAGATGCCGGTGCGCTCCCGAATGAAGTCCCGGATGAGGGCAAATTCCTCTGGCTTGAGATCCGGAGCGATGGCGGGCATTCAGAATGGCTGCGCGGACCGGAGCGATGCCACCACCTCTGGATCGTCTCGCGCGATCAATTGACTCCGGACCGCAGGCTCGCGTGGATCTCCGGAGACTCCGAAGGCCCGAGCCGCAGCAATCCGCACCAATGGGACGTCATCGTGAAGCGCCGCAAGCAGGAGTGATTTGGCAGGGCTGCCGACGAGGTCGCGCAGGCAGATCACCACTTCGTACCGCACCAACGGATCCGATTCTTGAAGGTATGCGGATTCCAGTGACGAAAGGCTCTCCTCAGGGCCGAGTGACGCGATGGCCCGAACGGCAGCCCGGCGCACTCCTGGATCTTCATCGGTGAGCGTCACAAGCAGCGCATCCGGTGATCCAGGGGCGCGCTGGGCGAGCAGCGACACCGCGTTCCGCCTCACCTGAGCGTCGGGATCCTGGAGCAGCGGAAGCAAGACCGATTCTTCAGCGCCTAACGGCTGCAGGCACTCGGTGACCACTCGTCTCACCCGCACGTCGTCATGGATCAGGAGTGTGGGAAGCGCTTGGATCACACCCTCCGGGCTGATCTCCAGCAGGGCTCCGAGGTAGGCTCGAAGGTCCGCTTGTTCTCCCCCTTCGTGAAGCAGATCAAAGAGTGAGGCGACTGCGTCTTGAGCGCCGAGCTTGGCAAGCGCTTCAGCGGTTCGGCTCTTCAACCAGGCATCCCCCTCGCGAAGCAGCGCGAGCAGCGTGGGAACAACTCTCGGATCGCCGGTTTTCCCCAGCGCCTCAATCAGCTCGGCTTGCCCACTGAAGTCTCCCTGGCTCAGCCCCGACAGCAGCGCGTCAACCACTGCGCGGTCCGCGGGCTCGATCAGGCCCTCGAGGAAGCTCGGTCGCCATTCGGCCGGGCAGGCCTGGAGCGAGGCCACGATCACTCCAGGAAGCCGCCGGCAGAGCCCAACCACATGCCCAATCAACCGCTCGGCGTTTTCATCCTCCGCCAGCGCCAGAATCCGAGGCGCCCACGCCTGAGGGATCACGTTTCCATAGGCTGCCAGAACCAGGCGCACCACCTCGGCATCCCCGTCAGTCAGCGCGGCGTCGACGCTCGGGAGAATCATCGAGGATGGGAGCGTTGGAGCCGGCAAGCCGAGGTGTGAGCCAAGTCTGAGCACCGCGCGGAAGAGCGCCGCAGCCTTCAGACGGTTCGGTCCATCGGCAACCG